>NC_003106.2:900000-1185000 GCF_000011205.1 Sulfurisphaera tokodaii str. 7 | reverse complement strand
GAGACCCGAGGGGTAGGTCCCACTGGGACCTACTCGGTAGGGAGGCGCTGCGGTAGGGCAGAAGGTGGGCCGAAAGGTCCACTGGACCTACCGCAGGTGCAGATCCCGGCGGCAGTAGCAGCGAGTAGGGGTGAGAATCCCCCACGCCGGAAGGGCCAGGGTTTCCCGGCAATGGTCGTCAGCCGGGAGTTAGCCGGTCCTAAGGCGGGGCCTAACTGGTACCCGCCGAAAGGGAAAGGGGTTAATATTCCCCTGCCTCCCGGGTAGGTGCGGCAACGCAAGCCCGGCTTCTGACGGATCGGGCTAGGGGGAGCGGGGCCACCGCCCCGCCCAAGCGCTTAAGCCCCTGGAGAACCGTAATGGTGAGAAGGGGGCGAAGGCGTGATGGGCCTGCCGTTAGGCGGGTTCCCCTGATGCCTGGTCCCCATGAAAAGGAAGCCGGGAACGATCCCGGGAGACCGTACCGAGAACCGACACAGGTGCCCCTGGGTGAGAAGCCCAAGGCGTCTGGGGGGTAACCCAGGCTAGGGAACTCGGCAAATTAGCCCCGTAACTTCGGGAGAAGGGGTGCCTATCATGGTCGTTAAACGGCCATGATAGGTCGCAGTGACAAGGGGGACCTGACTGTTTAATAAAAACATAGGTCCCCGCTAGCCCGTAAGGGTGAGTACGGGGGCTAAATCCTGGCCACTGGCGGTTGGTGAAACCCGGGTACAACCGGGCGAAGCCCCGCTGAAGGCCGGGGGTAACTCTGACCCTCTTAAGGTAGCCAAATGCCTTGCCGGGTAAGTTCCGGCGCGCATGAATGGATCAACGAGGTCCCCACTGTCCCAGCCTGGGGCCCCGCGAACGCCCTGAGCCGGTGCACAGTCCGGCACCCCCCTACACCGAGAGAAGACCCCGTGGAGCTTCACCGCAGCCTGGCGTTGTCCTCCGGGCGCTCATGCGTAGAGTAGGTGGGAGGGGTCGAAGCCGCTCCTTCGGGGGCGGTGGACCCGAAAGTGAAACACCACCCATGAGTGCTCGGAGGACTAACCTCGAAAGGGGGACATCGTCAGGTGGGCGGTTCGGCTGGGGCGGCACTCCCGCGAAAAGATAACACGGGAGCCCAAAGGTCGGCTCAGGCGGTACAGAACGCCGCCGTAGAGTGCAAGGGCAAAAGCCGGCCTGACGGGACCCTCCAAAGTACGGGGTCCCGACGCGAAAGCGGGGCCTAGCGAACGCTCGTGCCCCCACACGTGGGGGCCGGGCATGACAGAAAAGTTACCCCGGGGATAACAGGGTCGTCGCGGGCGAGAGCTCACATCGACCCCGCGGTTTGCTACATCGATGTCGGCTCTTCCCACCCTGGGGGTGCAGCTGCCCCCAAGGGTAGGGCTGCCCGCCCGTTAATGGGGAGCGTGAGCTGGGTTTAGACCGTCGCGAGACAGGTCGGACTCTAAGGGTAGGGGGTGCTGGCCGCCTGCGGGGAAGGTACCCCTAGTACGAGAGGAACAGGGTGCCGGGGCCTCCAGTTTACCGGTTGTCCGGTAGGGCAGCGCCGGGCAGCCGCGCCCTGAGGGGTAACCGCTGAAAGCATCTAAGCGGGAACCCCTCCCCTAAAAGAGGCGGCCAGGCCGCAAGGCCGGGGGCCTCCCCCAGAAGAGGGGTTTGATGGGGTGGGGGTGTAAGCCCCAAGGGTTTTCCCGAGGGGTTTAGCCCGCCACTCCCAATAGGCCCCTCCCTTGGGTGAGATTCCCTAAGTGGCCAAACGAAAGTCGCCAAGCGTTAGCCGAGAGCTTTTATCTTGTTTTGTGGGAAGTAGTTAAATATCTAGTTTTTGATGTTTACTGTTTTTTAGGTATATGTTGGTAGTTATATTGTGGTTTGGTAGTTGTATGACATAAATACCTGAATTTTTAATAAAAATTCTTAAGGCTTTTTAAAATAAATTGGAATGTAATATTTAGGGGCTAGTAGATGCGTTGATGGTCCGAGAAAAGATACATAGAAAGACTAAATGCTTATGGTAAATGATTTCTCTGCACTAAATAATTTAGGTGATTCATAATTGAAAGATTAGGGTTATTGCTAAATTTATTTACCTCATCTTCTTTATCCATATTTTTGCTGAATGTCTTAAACCAATTCTAGTGGGTAAGTCTGCGGGTAAAGCATATTTTCCTCTGCTTATCTTTATTACAAATCCGTACTTGACGAGTGTGCTTAATAATTCATTGAGTCTAGAGTTCTCGATATTTTCCTTGAACAATGAGTTAATTACGTCCCTAACCTCACTTAAACTCCCCTTATTTCCCAGTCTAGATAAGGCTAAAATTATCTCAGCGTATCTAGTGGGTGAATTAGAAGTCTTTAGGAAGGTTGTAAAATCCTTTGATACTTCCTTTGCTGCCTCTTTTAACGTAACTTTTATATCAATTGGATGAGAATGCTTAACTGCATAGGAATAACTCCTGCCAAATAAAGCCAGCCAACCGGGTATTCCGTCAAAAAGTTTTACTGCTTCTTCTATGACTTGATCTTCAACTTTAATTCCTTCCTCTTTAAACCCTTGAGATAAAAACTCTTTTGAAGTCTCCTCACTAAACCTTTCTAACTTTATTCTAAAGAATTTCCTACCGAAGAAGGGCTTTTCCTCCTCAACTTGATTTAAGATCTCCTCTGCAACGCCTACAAAACTCCCGGAAAACTACAATAACTGTATTCTCACACCATTCATAAACGTCGTGCAAGAATGAACTTAAATCAAAGCCTTTCACTTTTTTAATATTCTGTATTTCGTCGATGAAAACTACTAAGTATTTCTTATTATCCTTGGAAACTGAGTCTAAAGCTCTAATAACTTCGTTTATGTCTTGAGTGTTAAATTCTCTCAGTTTTATTCCTATTTTTACCTAATTTAATTCTAGGATATCGCTAGGATCTATTCCTAGCCTGTTTGCTATAATTTTTGAGACTTTCCCCGCAAAGGTATATTTTCTAAGCGTTTCAACTGCTCCCTCAATGAAAATTCTTGAAAAAGTATCCATAGGATATGATTTTTTACTACCTATTTTTCCTAAGTTAATTGATAAGGAAATGTGGTCAGGGAGTTCGTTAAGAGTTACCTTAACAAGACTGGTCTTTCCTATCTTTCTTATCCCTAATACTGCTGCAAAATCCTTGTGTAATATTACGTCCTTAAGTTCTTCAATCTCTTTATCTCTATCAAAGAAATCTTCCCTCTTGGATTTGGGTCTGGTATCGAAGAGAATTTCCGCTAACGTAATAATTTCGGAACCGGAATTTTTAAATTTAGCAAATGATCAATCTAACTCAAGCATTTTCTTAAACATCTGCAGCATCAAGGATTCCAGTATAAAATTGAGCATAATACTTATGTAAGTGATGCGTGTATTATCTTTTCATCAATTGGTTTGACTTGAACCCCGAATTTACCCTTATGTTTTATCCATACTTTAAACCTAACTTCTGCAGACTTATAGTAAAATCATTACATTTTCACGTTAAGTTAAAAATATTTAAGAAATATTATCTTATCAACTAGGTTTTTTTGTAATTAATAACAAAAATACTTGAATAAATTATTAGAAGTATTCATCGATAGTGTCATCGTTAAGCTACTCATATTTCTATAAATTTTTAGCATATAGTAATATGTTAATTCAATATTTATACTCTTTATAAAGAAAGATCATTTAATAAATTTATATACAAATAACGACACAATCCGTCTGTTTAACGTAACGCAAAAATGTAACGATTTTCCTATAAGTGCTAAATGTTTAAGAAATATCTTCTTACTAACTGAGGATTTCTTTTTAGCAAATAATAAAAATAATCGAATAAGCTAGAAATGTTTATTAGTTTACGGATAAATACTATGATTTTTGTATAAAGATTAATCTTCATCCAACGGTTGTAAACCCATGTCTTTTGTAGATATAGAACGTAATGCCTTCTAAGTAATTACAACAATATTAGATTTCAAAGAAGTATCGTACCCTTTTCTACTACACATTTCCCATAGCCACTAAGAATATTGTTTATAATCTTCTCCACCTCTTTATCTGAAGGCCTTAACTCTCTAATATTGCTAGTCTCTTCAAAACATATATACCCCGTTAAATGCGTGTAGCAAAGTATCTTCTTATCCCATTCGTAATAGAATCTAGTGAGCCTTAATCCGCTCTTTTCTATGTATCCGTTCTCCGTAGTAATCTTAGTTATCTGCTGAAAATGCTTCTTTAATACATCCTTTGGCCCTTCATCCAAAGAGATTACAGCTGAAAGAAGTTTAAAAGACGAAGCCCAGGCAGGTAAGGGTAAATTTATTGGGGAATTCATTAGAGGCTTTTGTAGTACAGTTGAGAGAACATGCAACCCGTTAAGCATCTTCTCTACCACTTTAACCTCATGATTTTCTACTGAAAAATCATAAATTAATCCATCTCTACTGATTGATACTGAAGGGTTCTTATCCTCCCTAATCACACTACCAATTGCAGAATAGAGAAATGACTTCACATCAGCTAAATTGATTTCTTTTGATGGTAAGATTAGATTCTTACCAAAGATCCAATAGTGTGGTGTATCTAAGTTAAAATAAACTATTTTATTACCGTAAATTTTCATATATGCCTCGCTATTAGGTATCGTCTCTTTTATCTCAATAAATTCCTCATCATAAGATATTTCAGAATTAAGAATTCTAAAACGAACCATAATATCTTAAATGAAAAAAGATTTTAAAATTTTTATTATATGTCAGTATGTCTGGATCAATCAAGGGTTCTTTGTAGTTAGTTATAGTTTATTAATGTATATTAGGGAGACACTATATGCTACGTTTTTTAATATAAAACATATTAGTCAGATCTTTGCAGCCCTAAATGCTATTAGGGTTAATCCTATAATTAGGCGTTTTTGTGAGGAGCACAAGGGAAAGTTAAAAGGTAAGAAGTTAATTATTGCTTGTGAAAGGAAGCTTGTTATTATTACTTGGGCTGTACTGTATTATTAATAAACCGTTCAATGTTAATGAGTGATAAGAAGAGTTTCCTTTGTATAAGTAGTGTGGACTATGCTTGATTTTTGATAGAAAGGTTTTTATACCGGAAGCAAACAAACTTGTGTTTACAACCTTGGGAGAAAGAGGAGCATTTATTCTTTGCTATTTTTGTATTCATAAAACTTTTTAATATATATTGTGTAAAGTTACTAGTGGGATAAACGTTAACTAAAAATGTGGTTATTTCCATAGTTATTGTAACGATGATTATTCTATTTATCATTATATTTTCACTAGGATTGATTAATGCTCCAAACCTCACTATTCCCTCAAAGTCTGAAAATAATGAGACTAGTTCAGCATCATTAAATGTTTCAACTTTTATCCAAAAGGCTCAAAAGCTCTACTTATATTCGCTTAATAATTCTAAGGTTTGTCCTCCAGATTTGGTTAATATATCTTCACAAACTTTCTTATCGTTAAAGGTGATTAACAATACGACTATATTCTTTAACAATAGTGAGTATAGGTTCGTAGTGTTAAATCAATCTGGTGGTTCTGCCCACATTGAAAATTATATAATATCATATTATGGTGGTTGGGTAGTAAATTCTACTATAACATATAGTGGTGGATATCCTGTATTCTTTACTGTAAAACTAGATAATGGAACTACGGTAGGGCGATTCACTCATTATGTAATTGCTTTTCAAATATCTTCGTTTTCAGTTTTTGTACAATTAAATAGGATAGGTGATCTATACTTTCTCTTCATAAACTATTCTAATTGTTCGAATAAAATTCAAAGCGTTTGGATCGCTTTAACTCCTATATCTTAGTATAAAAGACTGTGGAAGTAATGTGGGACTGTTCTCATGCAGTCATGAAATTCGATAAGTATTTGTAATATTATATCAGTTTACTTCTAATATACTGTACCCCCTTCAAGTAAGCCTCATTTAAGGGAGTTTTCTCCCTTGAATAAACTACCGGGTACATGACGTTCAACAAGGCAAGACTATAGTCAACCATCCTCCTACTCCTATTAACAGCCCTTGTATCCCTTGCCAGCCTAGCTAAATGAGCCCTACAGTAAGAATTATAACTCTCCACAGTGTACTTCTTACTTACAACATGATTGTTGAGTACTTGATAAACTGAGTAATCATCAGTGTAATATACCTTGCTCTTGGGTATTCAAGAGGTAACTGAAACTCCTATAATCCCTATCACCCGTGGTGAAGAAGGGTACACCATCAGTTAATGCGTTCCATATCCACAAGTTCTCCCTTTTTTGACCGTGTCTAACGTAAGTCCAACTCTCATCAATTACTGTGGATTTTGCTGTGAAGTTCTTTAGTTGTTCTTGTAGGATTAATAAGTGTGCGTATGCCTCTATCCCCTTCCTCTTTATATTGTTGTTAATGGTTTTTCTTCAACCCTTGCTATTCCTCTCATACTCATTCTGTTGGTGTACTCTTTCAGTATCCTTTCCTTTTGTTCTTTACTCATCTTGTGGTTTTGATAGAATGTTCTCCCGCAAGTTTTGCACTTGTATTTTGTTTTTCCTCTAGATGAACCATTCTTTACTACTTTGTTTGATTTGCACGAGGGTGGGGAAGTTAATGTCAAGGATTTCGACGTGGGAGACGCACTGGACTCGTTATCCCCGTAGGTTTGTTAGAGGCAGTAACATGTAGTGCCTAATTGATTATAATTATTTTTTTTCTCTTCTCAATTCTTGTTATGTATAGAGTCTTTAAAGATATTCTCTTAAGTAGATTTTATTTGCCTCGTAGTATTAGGGTTATAATTATTATAACTCTTCTCATTTTGCTATTACCAACAGAATATTTGCTCGGTGGTTTGGGAATTGAAAACGTAAATACTTTAGCCAGTTCGTCTTCTGCTACTAACCTCACTACTGAGCCTATAAATTACACCCTCTCACTTTTACACGTTATTTTACATTTTGACGTTTCGAAAGAATATATATCCTTATTTAGTACTAGTAATTATAGTGGTTATGTAATATCTAATGCTAATGGTTGGATTGTTATGAATAATACTAATTATACTTTTACTTATTTCGGGAAAGCTTGTTATAATAATTACACATTCGACACTATTTCCTTAGTAAATACTACCCTTGATGGTGATATATTAGTTAAGATTACGTATAACATAACCTTAATTAATATTCCCGAACCGAATGGTATGGATAGTGTTGCTAAAATCACACGAACTTGCACGAATATTAAGGGAATAGAACCAGGATCAACAATTACGAGCACACAATTCTACTGGTTTAATTATACTAAAAGTGAAGTAGGTAATAATGAGTACAACGTATCATTTAACGGTTATGTCGGGGGAATTAAAGCAACGGGTTACGTAGTAGAAGACCCTAGCAGTAATAATATTACGTTATTGAGTGGTTCAATGAATATAGTAGGAAATGATAATAATATTACTGCAATTACAAGTAATAATGAAATCATGATATACTCAAATAATAGTAATGACCCAATAATAGTAGACCCTCTTATACTTCCAATTATATCCCTCTATTCATGGGGATACGTAGTAGGAACACTAATTTCAGCCAATGTTTCAGAGCCTGTTGCTATTGATGTTGCTGATACTATACTAGGTCTGATAGGTGGATTATTAAGTAAATTTGGTGGTACGATTGGTGCTGCTATAGGTTTGTATATAACGTCTTATTACATGCCACAATATAATGCATTTCTTGTAGCATACAGCCATAATGGGATTGATACAATATATTTCATGAGTGCAACATCATTTAAGAAAGTTAATTTCTTATTCTGGAGTGGTTGTATTCCTACCGGAAGCTATGGGGAGACTGGCGTGTATTATAATGGTGAGTATTATCCATTTACAAATAGCTTTACATTATTACTAGTTCCAAACTATAATTTTGGTTACTTCTTATATGAACAACCACACTCTTCAATAATTCCACCTTCACCCTACTCACCACCATGGTATGGCTTCTGGTGATTGATGATGGACAAGTATTATGAGAAAATATATAAAAGATACAATTCGCTAATAATAGACCAATACATTATAGTTTTAGTTAGTTTACTTATATTAACATTGTATCACATAAGTCTGACGGAATTAGAACTGATGTCAATTCTTGTAGCAGTAACTGTTATGGATATAGTATTTACGTATCGACTAATAGTTAAATATAATGTTTACTTCTTTACATTAATAAATATTATTATGATGTATGATGTAGTGTTAGTTTTAACGTTCGTTTATGGATATCTATTGCCAACATTACTAGCCGGTTTAAGTTATTTATTCATGTTACCAACCTACATTTTTTCCTTAGTCTATTTTATGATGAAATATAAACCGAAACTCCTTCATTTTGATAAAAAATATCGTATTATAAATGGTATAGCCGTTCTTCTTGCTATACTAGCAATTTTAGAATCATTGCATATAGTCTGAGGAGTTAAAATGATTCTGTGGTTTACTGTCTGTGGATTCACATTGTTCTTTTCTGATTCTGCTTTAACTCGGTGTTCCTTTCTTTGTTTTATGAACCGTAATCAAGTCTTCATAAATTTTCTCCTCACACAGAATTATATTCCTCATTTCCGTTATTCATAATTTAGACATTAGAAGACGTGGGTTTCATAAGGCTAAGCTTCCAGGAGTGTTGAGCTTCCGGTATAAAAACCTTTCCATCAAAAATCAAGCATAGTCCACACTAATTATGAAAAACAAGACTCTCCTTATCACTCGTCAGCCTCAAAGGGCTTATTATAATACAGCACAGCCCAAGTAATAACAGCAAGCTTCCTTGCACAAGCAATAATCAACTTCCTACCCTTCAACTTTCCCTTGTGCTCCTCATAAAAACGCTTGATAACAGGGTTAACCCTAATAGCAGTCAAAGCTGCAAGATAAAAAGCCCTCCTCAAAACACCATCACCTTTCCTAGAAATACCCCTTGAAACAACACCCTTCCCACTAGACTCAACAACCGGATCAAGACCGCAATAAGCAACAAACCTCTTCTTATCAGAAAAGCGCCTAACATCACCAACCCTAGCCAAAATAATACAACCCAGCATCCTACCAATACCCGGAATAGTGAAAATCAAACTATCCTTGGGAACAAAATTCTCAAGCTCCTCCTCAATCTCCCTCTTCCTACCCTCAAGCCTCTCCAGTTCCCCCAAAAGAAACCTAACCTCAGACAACACTACATTATCCTCCCCTCTCAACACCTCATTCAAATTCTCCTTGGACAAACTATCCCTATAACCCAAGAGGATTAAATCCCTCCTCAACCTGTTCTTAACCCTAACAATACTTCTTGTCACAAAATCCCATTGGCTTGTTAACTCCCTAGCCTCACTAGTTATAAACTCACTACCCATATTAACAACTAATTCCGCAAGCTTTTTAGCATCATTCTTATCACTCTTCTTACCCCTAAAACTTCTTGAGTACTAAGGGGTTAATAATCCTAACATCATACTCATTACCCAAGTACTTAACCAAGTTAATGTGGTAAACTCCAGTACTTTCAATACCTATCTTACAGCCCTTAGGCAAGATTTGCTTTACTCCCTCAAACCCTTGCTTATTATTAGGAAACTCGTATAATTTACCTTGGAAATACACTACTAATTTATCTTTTGATACATCTGCAACTGGGGCCTCCATATATACTCACCCTTATGTTTTATTCGGGCTTCAAGCCCAACTTCCGGTACGAATTTGGAGGCGGGCCAAGCTCCCCGTCGAGCTTTGAGCCCAAATAGTGTCACGGCCTCACCCAGTCAGATCTGTATTACGCAGATCTGACTAATATGTTTTATATAAGATAGTATCGTCATTAAGCTATTTATATTTGTATTACGAGTATTACTTATGGGTAGGAAGCCTGTATTTAGGCATGATATAGCTTGTCCTTCTTGTGGTAGTCATCATGTTGTGGTTGGGTAGGCAGAAGTGTAGGGTTTGTGGTAAGCGTTTTTTGGGTGATGCTTCTAATTGTAAGAGTGTTAGGGAGTTGGCTTTGAGGATGTATTCTAATGGTATGAGGGCTATTTCTAGGGTTCTTAATGTACCTTTGGGTACTGTTTTTACTTGGGTTAAGTAGAGGAAGTATGAGGAGCTGGTGGAGTAGGGCTAAGGAGTTTGTTAAGGGTAAGGTTTTTGATGAGATGTGGACATAGAAATACTAGGGCTTTCTACAAGTGGGTGTTTACTTGTTATATGTACATTAGGCTAGGGTTATACATAGTGAGTGATAGGGATGAGAATACTTTCAGTGAGGTTAAAATGTACTTGCCAGATGGTGGGTGGGTGATGATTACAACATTTGGTTAAAGGATCACACGGTAGTCTCACTGGTTAACGAGGGGCTTCATTCCTCACTAAGGGATAGGCTTGTCAAGAGGGTTATGAAGGCAGTAAATAGGAGCATAAGCATGATAAAGTACTCCATAGCACTAGTCTTATGGGAGAGAAGACTAGTCCCAGAATTTATACCCTAATGATGAAACTATCTCAACACTCAGAGAAGATAAAGAAAAAATTAAATGAAATTTAAGCGTCGTATTCTTAATATATTAACTTTCTAGGCTAATGTAAAATTTTGATATTGTTTTTATTTGAATATAAGTGGGTATAGATGCATTATCATTATTAGCCTATTTACAAAATCATTTTTAGAGAATTTCATGGTGGTTTTACATCTATTGCAGCTACGGGGCATACGTTAACGCATGCCATGCAGAATATACAAGCTTTTTCATTAATGGGGTCTGCTTTCTTTTCTGAAGCTGGATGACCTGGTGTATCAAACCATTGAAATACATTTACTGGGCATGCATTTATGCAGGAGCCGTCTGCAATGCATACATCGAAATCTACTCCCACTATTGTGCCATGAATCCCCAACTTTCCAGGAGGTTCTACTGGTCCGTAAATTTTATGTCCTTCATGCTCTCCTACTACTTGCCTATTTTGCCTATAGTTTGGATCTATACCCACTTTCCTTCACTAAATCTAGGAATAATGTATATGCTTAAAACGTATAGCCCTAACGATTTATGCTAAATGAGACGAGTTGTTTAACTTGTAAATGATTAACATCTTAGGCTATGTGTTTTTTAAAATCTTTGACGATCTATTTACTGTGATTTGAGATGGTAACTCTTCAAGAACTGGTAATTCCTCAAATCCCTTCATGGATTAAAGAAAAAGATAAGAGAGTAATTAGTAAAACTCTAGAAATTCCCATAGGTGGTACTATTTTTTACTTTGATATACCAGAAAATCCATTGGTTTATGTTAGTGAGACTAGAGGAGTTATTTATATAAACGGTTCCTCTTATTGGGACTTAGAGTTAACAATGTTTAAGGATCTAAGAGACGAATTTGTATACGAGGTACTTGAGTTAGCAAAAACCATTGGAAAGGATATAAGTAATGTTAAGATTGATGATGTACTATTAGAAACTGATAATAAGAAACATGTGGAGAAAAGGAAGTTTTACATTAAAATAGATAATATTGAAGCCGGATTCTATTATAACTTGTACTTACCAGATGGTATAAGGAATGGGATAATAGAAATTATACCGTATTATAAACAAGTATAAGATTTAATACTTTTAGATCAAGGATTTGGCTATGCTCTCTTTAGTTTTAACTTTAGATCATAGGAGATTAGAAGAACTTGTTGAGGAGTTTAGGAATTCCCCAGATTTATCAACATATGAGGAAATAAGACGTGCTTTTATTAATCACATTTATTGGGAGGAAGAATTTCTTTTTCCTAAAGTAAATGATAGTTCTCTTTTAACTATCATTAAGTCTCTAGAGATTGAACATGGCAGTATGTGGCTTCTCTTAGATCAAGCTAAAGAGTATTTAGATAATGGTAACACTGAAGAAGCTAAAGAGAAGATGAACGAATTTATGAGAGTACTTCTTGAGCATGATGGTGCAGAGGAAGGTAGTGTGTATCAACAATTAGATACTCTGCCAGATGAGGATCAAGCTAATCTTATACTTGAGGAGATAAAGTTAGCTAACCCGCCGAAAGAATGGAAATGCAAAACAATAAGATGAAATCTAATAGATCATTATCTCAAGATATTATTATAAATCTGAAAAATTCTAATAAAAATATACATTATTACAAAAAAGTTAAAAGTTATAGAATCCAAATTTTTCAAAGTAGTTCAATAACTCAAGTACATCTTTATCATTTCTCTCTGTAGCTTTTGTCCTCCATTCAATTAACCTCTGTTTTATTAGCTCTAAATCGCCTTGTCTATCAGTCTTATATCCTAGTCTATCGAGCAAATACCACAGACCTATCAGTCTTCTCTGATTAGGAAGTGCTACATATTCATCTAGGATAACTTTTATGGTAGTATTTTCCTTCTTAAATACTGCATCCCTCATACTTTCTGTGAACTGATCAAGATAATCTACGATCTTTCTTACTTCGTCATCATTCATTGCTATTCCGTATTTTTCAGCCACTAAGTGACATAATGAAAAAAGCTTTTGTATATGATTCTGTAACTCTTCAATTTCCTTATTACTTGCACCTTGTATATCAAGCTTTATTTCGCCATAATCAAGGAGTGGCATATTTATTTATTTAAATATCAAGTTAATAAATTTTACTTAATTAATATATCGTTTCATGATATTTCTTTGCACTAATAACTATTTATGTTAATACAATATAACGTTATCGAGATCATGTAATGTATCAAGTAATTTTAGCCTTTCTAAAAAACATGTAAAACAAAAGAATATAGCAGTATTACCATAAATTCTTCGGTTAGTACTATCTGTTATTTCTCTAAGCTAAAAATTAACTATTTATGCTTCTTCTTTAGATTACTTATCATGCTAACTTTTACTCAAATAAACGGTTACCCCGTAATGGTTTATAATAAAGATGGAATTAACTACTATTGGTTAGCTGGTTGTCCTCATAAGAAAAGACCTTTAAATGATGCAAAAGTTTATGATGATAAAATTGAGTGCCCCTTTCATCATGCAGTTTTTAGTTTAATTTCTGGAGAATTATTAACTCCTCCAAAGTCTAAAACACCTTGTATAAATTGCAAACTCGTAAGGATTATAGTTAGTAATGACAAGATAAGTTTTGAAGGTGAGCCTTTTATTCCACAATTACCAGATAAAAAGTCTTAGAAGACAGTTTCCTCACTTTCTTTTATGTCTTTAACGTAATATATTACTTAATCTTGATATATAGATAATCATTTATAAGGACTTTTAACATTAGAATTAATCATCCAAACCTAAGCTTTTTAAAATACCTCTTACTTTGTTGATGGTATTTATCTAAACTATCGTTTAAAACTTATTTCAATTTAACGTTTGATATAGTTGAAAATTTTAAGAAAATCATAATAAAGAGATATTCTGACTAATTTTAAAGCCTCCAAAATGGTTTTATTTTAATTTAATATGTTAAAATTTGAATATTCTTATTAATAAAAGAAAGTTCGATTTTAAAACTTATCTGGTCAATAATTTTTAAATAGTCAAAACAAATTACCTTTCTTCATGACCATTGCTGGAAGGATTGAAAGATTGCCTTGGACTTCTTTTCATACTAAGTTATTAGCACTCCTAAGCTTAGGAGAATTTTTTGAACTTTACGATCTATTTGTTGGAGGATTTGTAGTACAACCAATATCTTCTTTTTATAAAATTCCCTCAGCTGAAGCAATTTATTATACCATAGCAATCTTCTTTTTAGGTGCATTCGTCGGTGCTATAATATTTACTTATATAGGAGATGTTATGGGAAGACGAACAGCACTAATACTTAACATGTTCATAGCCTCGGTAGGACTCTTATTGACTCCATTTTCTCCAAATATATACTTATTAGGTTTGCTAAGGTTTATAACTGGATTAGGTGTTGGGCCAGAAGCATTGATAGTTTTAGATGTTATGATAACGGAGTTTTTCCCTTCTAGGATTAGAGGTAGGGCACTGGCTATTGGTTACACCGCTTCTTGGACGGCGCCAATAGTTGTGGCTATTTTAGCTTATCTATTGATTCCTCATTCTTATATCCTTCAAGGTTGGCAGTGGTTGTATATAATAGGAGGACTGGGAATACTTACGATTATACCTTTTAGGTTCTTAATTCCAGAATCTCCAAGATGGCTGGAGACTAAAGGGAGAATAGATGAGGCTGAGAAAATAGTAAATATGATGGAAGAAGTAGCAATAAGAGAAAAGGGGCACTTAAGTGAGCCTCTACAAGTAGAGGTAGTTACTTCGCAAAAAGTAAAAATATCAGAGTTATTTTCACCACTATATAGGAAGAGGACAATAATGTTATGGATATTTGAGTTCTTGCAAACTGGAGTATATTACGGATTTGCCTCTTTGGCACCTTCAGTTCTCTATGCTAAAGGTTTTAGCTTAGTTCATACCTTAGAGTACTCAATGCTAATTTACACTTCTTACTTTATCAGCTCTCTTGCATCTATTTTCATAATTGATAGTCAGAAATTTGATAGGAAATGGCAAGTAAGTATTGTAATGTTACTCATGGGTATTGTTGGTTTAGCATTTGGGTTTTCAACTACCGCATTAGAAGTTATAACTACAGGATTCTTATTTGGATTTCTGTCTAACATATTTTCAAATGCTTTCCATCAATACGGGGCGGAATTATACCCAACTAGAATAAGGTCCTTTGCTGACGGTGTTCAGTATTCTCTTAGCAGACTTGGAAACTATGTTTGGCTTTCTATATTACCTATATTACTCTACTCTAAAGGCCCGGCATTTATGTACGCTGTAGTATTTGTAATGGCATTGATAGTAACATTAGATGTTGGAATATTAGGACCAAAGGCGTCTCAAATAGAGCTTGAACAACTCTCTAAATAAGCCACGTATTTTTTCAAGAAATAGAAGAGCACAATCTCAGCGTTTTAAAAATAAGAATCGGTACTAATTTGAAAGTAAGTTCTTCGTTACTTTTGATGAAAAATTTATTTCAATTGATTTGGTAAAATTAGGCTATTCTGAAGTAGGAGCATAACAAATGTAGCTTTACTTCTTCATGATTATCAGTATAACGGTTTTAATCCAGATTTCTCAAAATATAAGAATAAGGACGAGGTATTATATGATCTAGTAATGGTAATTAAGATTATTTTGGATAACATTAAGAAGTGATTTGAAGGCGAGCGAGATAATCAATTGGACACATTATACAATGTAGTCCTATCTGATTTCGTGAAAATAAAGGAAAGAAAAATAATCAGTTAAAGTGTTTTACATAAAAATGTAAGTTCATTCTAATAGGAATTAGATAGATACCTAAGACCTAATTGGTGTAGAGTGAGATATATCGGTTACTTAGAAGAAAATTTATCATAGACCGATTTTTTAAGTAATTTCTGTATTTAGTTAGTTTGTTAAATCCTGGTTAAGTACTGATTATTAAGAGTTACTTTGGAATATTCCATTCCTTATGCAGATCATACAATGTAAAGATAACACCTTAACTTTTTCTTCTCCCCATTATTACCCCGATTATTGCCAAAATTATTCCTATTATTGCTAAAAAGCCTCCTGGCAATACTAATGCTGATAGTAAAGATGGTGTTGCTTGTTCAAGTTGGTATTCTACTGTTATTGGTACTGTGTAATTATTATAAAGAGTTATTGTTCCAGTTTGCGGTGTTGTTAGTACCATTTCATATACTATTTCGTTGTTTTGTGATAGCCGGCTAAATGTAGTTGGAACTGTGACAGATATTGGTTTTGATGAGTTTAATGCAAGCATTACTATTGCTGGTGTTTTAGTTACTGAATAAGATATGTTATAGGAGGAGCTAGGGTTCAATGTTATTGCTTGTGCATTTTTTAATTCTATTACACTTGTTAAGGATCCTGCAACGGTAAATGTAGAATATAATCCTATTCCAGCTATTATTATTCCTATTACTAATACTATTATCCCGACTTTGGTTAATGTGTGCATTTTTATATCTAAAAGTTATGTATAGCATAGTAAAAAATTTTTTCATAATATAGTTGTATAGGTTAGCGGCTATATAATAGTGAAAATCATTGGGATATCGTATCCAGAAATTAGTTTCATGATAAAATTAGTTTTTATACTATAAATTTTCTAGCTTTTTTCTTCAAGTTGTTTTAATGCTAGCTCAATTGCAGTATCAAGTTGCGGATCCCTTCCATTAGCATAATCTTCTGGTTTAATATCAACTTCAATATCCGGATCTACACCATAGTTCTCTATTTTTAATCCTATGTCGTGAAAATGTACTGCAAACTCTGGTTGAGATACTGCTGAGTTATCAGCCAATCGATCTCTTACGTTAATTCCTATAACTCCACCCCAAGTCCTTCTTCCTATTAATATTCCCAACTTGTACTTTTTGAATAAATAGGAGAATATATCGCCGTCAGAGCCTGCATATTGATTAGTTATTGCTACGATAACTCCGGGAGAAGAGAAGAAAGGATGCGGTAGTTCTTTTCCGTTTCTCCTCACTACATAGCCCATTCTTTTGAGAAGGAGCTTCTCCAAAATTAAACCGGAGATGAACCCGCCTCTGTTAAACCTAACGTCTACTATTAATCCTTCTCTATGGAATTCGGAGAGGAAGAGTCTATAGAACTCTGCGAAACCTTGGTACATCATATCGGGGATATGAACATATCCTAACTTTCCCTTACTTTTCTCATGAACATATTGTCTATTCTTCTCAACCCAATATCTATAAATTAAGAACTTCTCATCTTTTAATAATTTCACAGTAACGCGTTTAGTCTTTCCTTTCGTAATAACATCTAGTACCACTTGATCCTTATTAACTAGGTAGGAGAGAATATTATATTTCACTTCTTCACCGTCAACAGCCTTTATGCAATCTCCAATGTTAAGCTGAACTCCTGGATCTCTCAGAGGACTTCTCTCATTTTCATTTGTTGGGTCACCTACGTAAATCCTAGCAATCTTATAGCATTTATTTTCTTTGTCATATTCATAATCGGCTCCTAATCCGCCTATTGGTAAAGGTTCTGCAGTATCATAGTCGTATGGCATCTCATAAGAATGGGAGGTTTTTGTCTCACCTTGCATTTCCTGTATTAAGTCTGAGAGTTCGTAACGAGTGCTTATCCTATCAATTAACTTCTCATACTTCAAAAGTACTGATTCCCAGTCCTTAAGTCCATCTGGCTTCCAATAGTTTTGTTGCATAAGCTTCCACGCTTCTCTGAACATTTGTTTCCACTCTCTTTCTGGGTCAACATATACTTTAATTCTTGAGAGATCAACTATTCCTCCTTTCTTGCCCGTGGCGTTTAGATCTGGTTTAGTGTTTACGTCAAAGAGTCTTATGGAGTCTTTGAATAGTATCAGAATTTTCCCTTTATCTATGGTTAATGAAAAACTCTTTACATTATCTGCATATAGTTCTTTAGTTTTGCTATCAAGGTCAAAAACTTCTAGTTTGCCTAATGTTTCGCCAGGATACCTATATCCTTTAATAGGAAGTGAGAAGAGAAATACTTTATTGTTCTTTGCTCCTTCAATCCTAATATAATAGTCCTCATCAACAGGGAAGGGAATTACTCTGTCTTCAATACCCTCGATCTCGACTTTTTTATCACTTGTAGTCTCTTCTAAAGATTGATTAAACGGTGAATAAGTATTAGAGAGGACTACTAGGTAAGGCTTTATGACTCTTTGGAAACTCATATTAAATATTACCTTATCGTTAGTTGGGTCTAGATGTCTTGCTGATAAGAAATACAAGTATCTTCCGTCGGGATCGAAAGAGGGAGAAAAATCATAACCGTAAGGGCTCGTTATTCTTATTACTTTTCCAGAGATATGAGCTAATTTAATAGACTGAGTGCTATAACTTTCTGGAAAAGTATAGGCGAACCATTCATTATCAGGATGCCAGTCCATCTGGGATATTACATCGTATTCGCTCTTGTCAATCAGTCTTAGGTTTGTAGTATCAACCTCGTAAAGCCAGAGTTCTAGTCTATTGTTTGAAATAAGTATCTTCTTTCCGTCTGGGGATACTTTGATTCTTTCAATTCTTCCAAGGTCTACATTTAATTTCTTAATTGAACCATCTTTGCTGAGAAAAGTGAGTTTGTCATCATTTGTATCTAAAACTACTGTATCACCATTAGGGAGTAACTGTATTTGTTTATATCTCACTCCTTGTTTTTCTCCAAGTTGTACTGCAGGACCATCCCAGTGTCTCATTAAAAACACTTTCCCTCTGCTTATTAAACTAAGGTACTTATCGTTTGCGATAGCTTCAGTAGTGTAATCTAGGACTTCAACGAACTTTCCTTGCTTTTTCTTTCTGTCTGTAGGGAGGTCAATATCAAGGAGTTTTAATTCTTGTTTTTCTGGATCATATAAATAGATATCCCCACTGTTTTGAAACACGATCCTTCTTCCATCACTGCTTGCATTTCTGCAATAATATTCAGTAAAGTTTGTATGTTTTGTTAAATCCTTGCCCTCCAGATTAACGGAGTAAAGGTTTGAGATTCCTTCATGATCTGAAAGGAAATATACTCTGTCCTTAATTATCATAGGCCAGCTTACTATTCCGTCCAGACTGAGGAATTTATTGAACGTGAGAGCGTCCAACGCGTAATTAACGTGAATAACTAAATAAAGTAAAAAGTTATAAAACACGTTTGCTTAGAATTAAATTCACTTAATTACTACGAGTGAGATAATATAAAATCAGTTTATTAAATGCAATTGCAAATAATCTCGCAATTTTCGATAACCCAAGCTGAGAGAACTTTTCTAACATGCTTTCCCACCGAGTTTTTCTAGTGTAGGACACGCCTTTTCCTAAGAGCCCTAAACCGCTGAATATTATAAGCTAAACCTACGAGATTAGCAAAAGTATTCAACACCTCTAAACTCCTAGCAAAACACCTCATGTGCTCCTTGAGGAAAATCCCAAAAAACTCAACACCACTCCTCAAAACTCCCAAACCCTTTCTAGCCCTAATTACCTTACCCCTCTCCACAA
Organism: Sulfurisphaera tokodaii str. 7; assembly: GCF_000011205.1. Taxonomy (NCBI): domain Archaea; kingdom Thermoproteati; phylum Thermoproteota; class Thermoprotei; order Sulfolobales; family Sulfolobaceae; genus Sulfurisphaera; species Sulfurisphaera tokodaii. The sequence continues at coordinate 1,165,857 of NC_003106.2, read as the reverse complement.
ACCCCCTATCCACAAGCGTAACCACATTAGGCACAATAGGAGACCTCGAGTCAGAAACATTAGCTAAAACTAACTCAACCTTAGATACCATAAGGGTTTTAGAAGAAACCTCAGCAAAACACTTCCCCCCAAACCAAGCCTTACCCCACTTCCTACCCCAACTCCCCTCATGCTCCCTAACAGTATAATCCCTAGGGAAATGAGAAAAAAGCTCCTCCCTCTTTCCCTCATCAAGTGAAGCAAGAACCTCATGAGGCTTCCTCTTAGAATCAATCTCCCTCAAATCAAGCAATAACTTCTCAATATGAGTCTCAATACTCTTCTTACCATTAGGCAACTCAACGGGAAAACTATCAAGCAACCTTATATCCCTTCCAAACTTCTCCTCTGCTAGTAGATGGTGTGTTGGGAGTTGTTCTTCTTCAACGAGTGATTCAAATCTTCTGAATACCTTGAGGAGTAAATCCCTTATTCTGTCACTAAACTTGTGGACAAACCAGTGTAGTGAGGACTTTGATGGGATTTCTTTAACTTTGAGGAAACGCTTTACCACAATATTTGTAGCTGCGAGTTCAATTGTCCCCCTATAAGACTCTCTATAGAGTACCATAACAATCAGCATCTTCAAGTAAGTCAAGGGGTCATATTGAGTGAACTTGAAACCCTCGAACTCCCTTCTGATCACATCATCTAGCTCTTTCAAGATCTCCTCGCAATCCAAAAGATATTTACTCTTCCAACCCAAATATTTTTGGGGGATTACGCTTTGGTAAATTTCGATGCCCATTGTATAACCTAGGCGTAATCCCCCTTAAGTATTATTATCCAATTGGGTTCTGTAATTCTTGCTTTTTCTATAAAAATTTATTAATAAAGTAAATTACGTTAATTACACATTGGACGCTCTCTCGTGACTTTAACCTCTTCCATATATAGTAACTTTATATAGTAATATATAAGTATATCTGTTCGTAATGGGAGTGTGGACAACAATTTCATTCATTTGAAATATTTACATTTATTATCACCCCCTTGTCTAACAAATATACTGGAGCGTAAAGCGCGTTATAAGCTAGGAAGAACACCGATAACCACCTAGTAAGCGTGAACCTATTAGTGTTCCATGGAAAATGAAAATCCATTGAGGATATTCTATGTTTTAAGCTTCTGAACCCTTGTTCTGCGTAGTCTCTCTCGTTGAACGTTACCCTCTTGTGCTCCACGTTTAGCCAAGTGAATGCGTTATAGACTGTTGCCCCATCGTGTATGTATACTACCTTGTCTATCCTCGTTTTGAGCACCTTCTCAGCCTCCTTTTCCACATTCTTCATGTTCGTCAAGACTACCAGCACGTGCAACCCACTCCTCGAACTCGTCACCATGAAGAAGGGTATCGCACCCGTCTTCACATCCCTCACAATCCACACATAATAATACTGCCCCTTAACCACCATAATTTTAGTCTCATCCACCGCATAAAAACCACTAACCGGCACCACATACCTAACACAACTCAACCTCCTCAAGTAATACAACAAAGTAGAATGAGGCAAACAAGTCCTCCAAGAAGACAAACCAGAGAGATAACTAGCCAAAGCCAAAGCTACTACCTCACTAGAGTAAAACCTAGGCTCAAGATTAATATACTCCATTAGGATTAGAATAACTTGGGTGAGCACGGGAGTCCTCCATCTAGTTGGGTTGTTCATCGTTCACCCCCAAGAAAAATCCCCGTGCTCACCAAAAAAGTATTACGATGAATTCTCCATCTAAGTAAAAACAATTAATACAATTTATTTCAAATGAACGAAATTGTTGTCCACACTCCGTAATGGAAAACCTGAATTAGTTAACACTCACAGTAATTAAGACTTTTCTTCTCTAACTTAAGCTTGTTAGATTAAGCATACTTTATCTCTTTTAGTCACTTATAGTTTATGTAATAATCTAGATTAGCATGTTATAAGATACCGTTAAAGTCTCAGAAAGTATAAATCCAATAAAGAGATTTTATTCATTTTATTAAGCAAATTTAATCATAATTTAATAATTTCCTTATAAACTAGTTAAGTATTAATCTTTTCTTATCTTTTGTTATATACGATGAAAAGAAGTAAAATAGTATTAGGACTTCTCTCGCTAGTATTAATCGTAACGGCAAGTGTAATATTAGTTAGTAAAAGTCAGTTTTTTGATGCAACACCTTCATCCCAAGTTTTCATATACACTGAATATAACGGTACATATTTCCCATATACAGTAAAAGTAGTTTACTATCCTGGAAACATGAGTAATATTAATATGAGTATGCCAAGTGTATGGCCAGTAACTAACTCACAACAAGATCATAATGCAGTAGTCCAAACATCTTGCAAAGCAATACTACAAGGTGTAAACTGGGATCTTCCAGCGGCACAGATAGCTGGAGGTGTCTCAATCCCACTAACAACTCCACCAACCCAATTACCCGGGGCTAATGTAATGGGTGTAAAGAAAGCCTTAGTTATGCTAACTCAAATGGTAGGACAACCATTAGGAGTGACTTTAGCAGATAATTTACTATTTGTAGAGATGGACAGTTTACCAGGAAGTATATTCGCAATAAATCCAGTTACTGGGCAAATTGTTTGGTATGCAACTGGACTAGCAAGTTATGCAATGAATAACCCAATCGTATGGAACGGAATAGTTTTCGTTACTGTGGGTGATGTTGGATTTAATTTCGCCAATTTTGTACATTATGAGAAAGGTCAATATGACCAGATTGTAAGAGGAATGGGTTATGGTGCAATTTACGCATTTAATGCAACTGACGGTAGATTAATATGGATGAGATTTACTATGGGAGAAGCAATGCCTGCACCAGCAGTATATAACGGAATTCTAGCTTATACAACCGGTGCTGGTTGTTTTGTAGGAGTTAATGCATCAACCGGGCAAGTAATATGGATGGATAGATTTGCTGGATTATTTGCAAGTATGAGTAGCGTAAACTATTACGTTTTACCAAACGGCACACCATTATTTATCGGAGGATTTACCTCATTATCAAAGCCTTACGGATTATTAATAGCTGTAAATGGGTATAATGGAGAAGAAGTTTGGAATGCTACATTACCAGCACCTAATGAACCTTATAATACTGGTATGGGCGATGTACCACCAGCCGTTTCTCAGAAATACGGAATAGTTGTACAAAGTACCGTAGCTAATGCAGAACCAAATGGCACAGTCGATACAATGCTTTTAGCAGTAAACGCTACAAACGGCAAAGTTTTATGGGTTACGAACTTAGGTAGAGGATATACGCCACCAGCATTTAAAGGAGGAATACCATTAATTGTAGGAGACACAGTTTACGTAGGAATACCCTCATTAGGTAGTGTAGCTGCTGTTAATTTATTAAACGGCTCAATTATGTGGAAAACCAGATTGCCAGACTTACAAATACCACCATCATATCCTGGAGGACCTAGAGGGAGTCCAACATACTATCACGGATTATTATGGATTGCAGCCGGGCAGTATATCTATGTCTTAAACCCGCATAGCGGTAAAATAATTACAATGTATTATGTGGGAGGAAGATTTGGTATTGTTAATCCGGTAATTGCTGGAGGAACAATGTACCTAGCAAACTCTTACGGATGGGTAATTGCATTACCTCTAAGCCAAATATTCCCAGATTGGATGAATTATTAATATTTAAGCAAAAATTATTTTTTATCTTTTATTATCTTTTTTGGAAATTATTTTTCAAAAAAGAAATGAATCCTTATATATAATAGAAAAGTTAACATATTTTAGCAATATCAAGTATCCTATACACTTAAATATTTATCCTTCAATTTATTAAACTGTACTCCTTTGATATATCTTACTTACGGTAAGTCAGCTTTGTTATAATTGAAGTTAAATTCTATTTAACTTTGTTAATTGCTGATAAATTCTTTCATATTTTTCAATAGCTTTTGTTATCTCATTCCTATCTATATTCTCGTCTGAATAATCAGCCTTTTTTCTTAGATTATATAGTTCCATGAACAGTTCTGCTTCCTCATCGAACCCTAAATGCTTCAATACATTAGCAAGTTTATCATCCCTTCTAGGTATGTTAAGTTTCATCCTAATTAAAACTTCTTCCACCGCTTTTCTTATACTAAAGTATATAGCAGATGCTGCCTTATTATAATTTCCAACTTCTATATCTTTTAATGCTTCTTTATACAGTACTTCCCATTTACTTAAACTCATCAATTAACCCTTTATTATCAGTTAAGTAGTAACTTATTATGCACTTATGTTTTTCGTTTGTTTTTATTGCAGCTTTAGCTACAATTCTTCTAACCTCATCATTAACTTCCCTAACTACAACCAAAACATTACTATCATATACATACCTATTTCCCAAAAATACTACATCAACCACGTAATTTCTAATCTCTTTGTAAAAATCCTCAAATGCTTTTTCACAATCATCAACCTCCTCAATACTCACTCTACTGAAAACCTCTATTGTCTTGACGTCCTTCTCGTCAGTTAAATAATAACTTATGACTGATTTATGTTTTTCGTTTGTTTTTATTGCAGCTTTAGCTACAATTCTCCTAACCTCATCATTTATTTCTCTAACTACAACCAAAACATTACTATCATATATAGACGCATCTTCACTTAATCCAATAATCATTTTCAAATTATCTCCTAAACCCTCTAAAAGGTAACTAGTAAAATCGTGGAGTGCTAAATTCCAGTCGTTTATTATAAGTTTATACACGTTAGTAAATAGGAAATAGAAATTTAAAAGCTTAGAGAAAAAAGTTCATAATGTGAAAAGTTTAAGCCTAAACTCTCTTCATCGACATCTTAAAGGAACACATATTTCAGCTTACTAGCATTCAGATTCATAGAAAAAACATAGATTAGTTTCTATTTTATATTCCATCAATTCTAAATCGAATATATAATCATGAATTAAATTAGAGTATTTATCCCCTCATTAAAAGCTTTACTGATTTTCTCAGCGGTTTTAATCATTCTTTAACTGTAATTTGTTATTGCTTTGTAAATCTCTTCAATTTTTGCATAGAACTTAAAACCGTCTCGAACTAAAAACTGATTAAACATAGCATCTAAGAGTAATTAAGGGCTGAACATTTTAATGACCAGTTCTCCCTTAACAGTTAATCTATTCTCTTCATCTATCAAACCCATCTCTCTCAGTTCTTTTAACCTTCTCCATGTAGTAGATAAAGACATTTCAACGCGTTTATGAATTGAATTAATACTAGTATAACCTTGTTTGATTGACATTAAAATTCTTATGTGATCTTGAGTCAAATGAGCGGGATACATATCACTTAATCTGAACGATACTATTGTGTTGAAATCTTCAGATTCAATTTCAACTTCAGCCTCAAGGCCGGAAAAAATAAAAGCAAAGAGAAGTTCTATAATTAAAATCCTCATTCCTCCACTAACATTTAATACAAACATCCTTCCCTTATTCTTATTTATAATCCTCTTAGTAATGGTAATAATAGTATCGTAAAAATTGTGGGGGTCAACTTCAACAAGCTCATAGTTAACTTGAGCACTCTTCATAACGTTCTCAAAAGACTCTAAAGCCTTTTTAGCCCTTTCATCGTTAAAAGAACCTACTACGATAACTTTTTCCAAGTCGTTAAACCTCCTCATCAATGCCCTAATCTGGAATTTTTCATCAAACCCTAAAGTAACTACTAATATCATCACAGAATAGTGAAAAATGAGAGCAATAAATTTTTCGTAGAAATGAAATGATAAAATTCTTTTTCAGATTTAAAATAACGAGAAAATATGTTTAAGATAATTTCTAACATATAGAAAACTCGAATAAATTCTGATAAAACACAAAGATAATAGCTATGTTAATCATACAATACAGAGAGTTAAATCTTTAATCTTCTTAGATACAATTCAGTACTTATACATATTTAAGATGAGGTTTTTACTATATTACAAATTGTAAAGCGAGCATCCTTAAAAGGAGAACGTCTTCAATACTATTGTGATTATAAGTTAACGATAATATTATGTATCATTTTTAGGGAGAGTTCATCACTTAATGATTTTTACGGAGATATATTTTCATAGTTGCACCTTAAATCTACCTTTAGCATTTTAACTTGGAATAAGTACCAAAGATACTCTTCTTAATGACCATAATATTGTAATTTGTGTTAATATTTATTACCTAGTAACATATGGCACACATATCGTATATCCAGCTTTAGCGATAGCTGCTGCAAATAAAGATAAGAATGTAAATCTTAGATACGTAAATAAGATTTCTAATTTATTAAGAATACTACTGAGACAGTCCTTAGAACCTAAGAAGATTAAAGAAAAACTAGGTCATGATCCAGTGGGTAAATCAGAAATTCCAAGTCTTTTAAGAGCTACATCGAAGTTCTTAAACCAATTGGGAGAAAAAAGAATTGCAAAATTATATCAACTAACTTCAGATTATTTTACTGACCTCCTCCCCGCCCTAAAGGGCGAGGGTTCCCTTAGGGTGGTTCACAGGTTTGTGGTTTACCACCTTCATCCTCACAACTTCATAGCTAGTGGGTGTTATACACACCCACCCCGCTCCGTTCGTCCAGCGGTAGACCACGGGCTGGGCCTTCAGCCCATTACCCCTATCCCTAGCTAGGGGTTGCCCTCCGCCCCTAGCTCCTCGGGACTCGGGGATATGTAGGATGTTTATCGCACCGTTTAAGTCCGCATTTATTACCTTCCCCGTGCGGGGACACTTAAACAAACCGCGTTTAATACGCCCACTTTTGTGGGCTTCCCCGCACAGGGAACAAGTCTTTGAAGTGTAAGCCTCACCGACCTCGACAACGTCTATGCCAACCTCCTCCCCGACTCCCTTAAACCTCTTGATGACATAGCCGTAGTTCCAGAAGTTGACCGTCAGCTTATTTCCACGACCCCTTACTATGTCTTTAGGATGACCTACAACTATCTTGCCTACTCCTTTATCCTTCAATAGCTCCATTACCTTCCTAACCATGCTGTTTAAGGCGTGTTTTAGGAACCTACTCCTCTTCTCGTACAAGAGCTTCAGCTTCCTGCTTCTCCTCTGCTTGTGCCTCGCTAAGGTCTTCTGGGCAACTTGTATTTTCTTGCTGTAATATTCGTATTGGGATAAAACAGACCCACTCTTAAACAAGTACCACGACCCGTCTTCGACGTACACTGTAGCTAGGTTAACTATGCCTAAGTCTACTGAAGCCGTCAAATTACCCTTCTCTACTTTATGTTCTAACTCCACTGGTATATGTGCATACCACGATTTCCTTGCCTCGTTGTAAATTATCTCTAGTCTGCCTTGTTTTCCTTCCCACTTGAGTTTCCCCTTAAACTTGAGGGTGAGGTGGAAGTCCTTCAAGTAAATTTCCCTCTTCTCTTCGTTTACCACATACCTATCGTTTCTAATAATAACCATGAGCTTATACTTGCCGTTTTCCTTCCAGTACCCTGGAGGTCTCGGTTTGAACCAGCTCGGTAGTTTTCCCTCCTTTTTCATCTCTATTAACGCGAAGAAGCTCCTCCAGTCCTCCGCGTTCTTCCTCGCGACCTGTCCTGCGTTTACTTTGAGCACCGTTTTGTACTTTGAATATACCGTCTTCTCAGAACCGTTGAAGTCCGCCCTCTTCCCCTCCTTGTACTGTTGCATCCTTAACCAGTTCACTTCGTTCCAACACTTCGCTGTGGTAATAGCCAACTCCTTCAGTCTTTCGTGGGTTTGCTTGTCTACTTGTAGTTTAACTACGTTAGTCCTCTTCACTCTCTTTCACCCACTGTTCTTCAATATACTTCTTTATCGTCTCGCTGGATACGTTACCTGCGGTAGATACGAAGTAGCTTCTAGTCCATAGCTTCCCGTTAGTAGATTTCTTCAGCTCTTGGAACTTCTTGAGTATTAGTCTTGCCGATTTTCCTTTGAAGTAGTTTGCTAAATATGACGGTGCGTATCTCGGTGGGCAGTTAACGAATAGGTGGATATGGTCTGGCATTACTTCTAGGGCTAGTACTTCACAGTCCAACTCTTCTGCTATGGTTCTTAGTACCTCTTTAGTGTATTCTGCTATTTCGCCTGTTAGTACTTTCCTACGATATTTCGGTATCCATACGAAGTGGTAGTTGCAGAGGTACTTTACATGCCTAGTTGATTTGTATTCCACACTTTAAAGTATTCAAAATAATTTTTAAACTTTACCCCGCCTTAAAAGGCGAGGCTTGCCTCACGTTTTGTCAGATCAATAAAACTTATGCTCATTTGTTACAGATAAGAAAAGAAACGGCGATTATCGTTCAGTTCAAGGAAGTTTATAGACAATTGTTAGATATCGTAGGGAAATGTTTCAATCCGAGGCAGAAGATTATATCTGTAAAAATTTGCCAAAAGAGATCAAGATAATATTAAGTATTTATAATAATAAGCCTTATCTAATTGATCAAATACTCTCAATGTATAACCTAGGAATCCAGGAAATAGTAGACAGTATGCTTTATACAGCATATCTTGCTAGGGCAGCAGTAATAGCGGATTACAGTGTAGGTAGAGAGGAAAAAGATGAAAAATACCTTGAAGAAATAAGAGATCATCAGAAAGAGATTATTGAATTTATGAGAAAAATTGCACAAATAAATAAAAATCTAGTGAGGAGCACTGAGCTAGACGACTATATTGATGAAATTGAAGATAGTAATAGAAGTATGTATGAGCAAAAATAATGGCGATTCGGTGATTCTTTGCGAATTTTGATTTTCTAATAGAATTAAAATAATTCTATGAAGAAGTAATTGATTATATATCTTTATCTCCATTAAGTTCATGGTATAGCTCCTTAGTCTCTCCAATTGTCAATGTACAATCAAATTATTTAATCTCAAAATGAGAAAATAAAAGTGAATTTGTAAAGGAGCCTTGAATCGCCCTATACTTAAACAGATGCAAGAAATTTATCTTGCTAACTCAAAAATTCCCTATGATAAAAGAAATAAGGGAATAAATTGATAGTGCCGTCATTAAGCTATTTATATTTGTATAACGAGTATTACTTATGGGTAGGAAGCCTGTAATTAGGCATGATATAGCGTGTCCCTCTTATGGTAGTCACCACGTCGTTAAGTGTGGTAAGCCTCTTGGTAGGCAGAGGTTTCTGTGTAGGGATTGCGGTAAGTACTTCCTTGCAGACGCAATTTATCACCACCACTCTAAGGAGGTGAGGGAGGAGGCTTTGAGGATGTATACTAATGGTATGAGTATGAGGGCTATTTCTAGGGTTCTTAACGTACCTCTGGGTACTGTTTTCACTTGGGTTAAGCGTTATGGTAAGAGGAAGTACGAGAAGCTGGTGGAGTAGGGCTAAAGAGTTGGTCAAGGGTAAGGTCGTTACTAAGGTTGTTGATGAGATGTGGACGTACTTGTACAGAAACACTAGGGCTTTCTACAAGTGGGTATTCAATTGTCACGTGTATACTAGGCTAGGGTTATACATAATTTACTCTGTGGGTGATAGGGACGAGAATACTTTTCGTGAGGTTAAAATGTACTTGCCAGATGATGGTAGGTGGGTGAGTGATGATTACAACGTTTACTTTTGGTTAAAAAACCACACGGTAGTCTCACTTGTTAATCCTAACGAGTCCTTTCACTCCTCACTGAGGGATAGGCTTGTACGTTTCAAGAGGGCTACGAAGGCTGTTAACAGGAGTATAAATATGGTGAAGTATTCTATAGCGCTGGTCTTGTGGGAGAGAAGGCTAATCCCAGAATTTGTAGCTTAATGACGACACTATCAATAAATTCAAGATATTTATTAATTTGTGAGCAAATATTATAATTTTTATGGTAAAGGAATTTCATTAAATTAGTAATCGGATAATCTAATTTTTCTAGTGTGATTACTTTCACTTATCTCCTTTATTTAACTCGTTAATTATATTATGATCGTGAAAAGGGTAAATGGGTTAATAGTAACCTTTCCAGACGAGAAGACTATGAAGAAAATACTAGAAGATTTAAAGGACGCAGAGGTTAAAGATGTGGACTTAGATGAAAGGTAATTAACTAATAATACCTTTTTTCTTCTTTTCATACTCCTCTACAATATTATCAAACATCCTAATTACATCCTGATTCAGTGTTCCTAGTGTACTTTTCAAGATGTTTATAAATGCGTTTATATCCCTCTCCTCAAGAGAGGAGTAAAGCTTTAATGCTATCCTTAAACTTGCAGGTGAAATGTTGAACTTAACGGTCTTACTTCTACCGAATTCTTGTCTAAGTTCCATTACTAGCTCCCTAATCTCTTGTTTTTCATTCTCATTAAGGTGATAATAGGTAAAGAACTTCTCCAGATCTTCCACATCTTTTGGATATTCAAATTGGATTGTAACAAACCTCCTAGTTAACGCATCTCCTACATAGAAGAGGTTTCTGGCATCTATCAAATTGAGCGTTCCTATTACCCTTATTTTTCTTAACGGTTCGTTCTCTCTTCCCTCACTCTTTAACTTTGAATATACTCTCTTAAATTCTCTTGCAATTTCATCAATGTTATCTCCATATCTTTCAATTTCCTCGTAAATACTGTTAGGCATTGACCAGTCATCTGCTGACGGGCTGGAGAATATTGTAAACAGCTCCCCAAAAGCTTTATCAATGTCGGCTCTATTCAGCTCATCTATAATTATAAAATAATATCCGTCTTTTATCTTAGATGCTTTTACGTAAGCTTGTAGGAGCAAACCGCTCTTCCAAACAACGGTTTCTTTCTCTAGGCTTTCCCCACCGATTAAGTGCCTTCTGAACCATAATGCATTTGCGGTAACTATTTGGTAACACTCTCTATTTCCAGTAATCCCTTCAGCTATTCTTATTGCTAAAGTAGTCTTTCCAGTTCCCGGAGGACCTATGAACAACACGTTCCCGTTTTTTACCGAACTTAATATAATATTGAGGGAATTATTTTGGGGAAGATATAGGTCGTCAACCTTGATCTGTGAACCCTTATTACATAGGACTGTAGAGATTTGAGAATATTGAGCTTGTATTTGTTGAGCTTTGTTTTTCTGTGGATATTTAATTACATATTCATAAATAGTGATATCTCCAACTAAGTTCCTATAAGCAGTTTTAAGTTCTTCATTATCGTAAAGCTCTAAAGAGACTAATGCAGCAATCACAGCATCATTTATTAAACCCCATATTACGGAAATTTTACTCATATCAGTAATACCACGTTCATTAGCCTTAGACAACACGTAAGAATATAGGGAACCTTCTTTTATAATAGATTTTAGTTCCTTGTTAGAAACAATTTCGTGTAAAACTGAAAAATAGTCTACTAATTCTTTAGCTAGAGAAATTAAAGTGGAGCGATTATCATCGTAAATTACTCTAAAGAAATAAGACTCTAGAATTTCCATGAGTGTCGTAGAGGTATAAGATAGCTGATTCTGTGTTAGTCCCCTATAGTATTTAAGTAAACTCGCACCGCTTAAAGCATATGAAAGTATTAATGGAGCAAAAAGCGTATTATACATTGTATATGCCCTTCTTTGTTCGTTTCTGTCTTGCCTCTTCTTCTCTATATACTCCTCAAGCCTTTTAATATCCACAATAGCATTATCTTCTTTCTGTGTTTCCAAGACTTTGCTAAAAAGCTTCACTATTTCGTTACCAGTACACATAAATTTCGAAATTGCAATGAATCTATATAACAGTAGTAAAGCATAAGGGGAGATATCCAGTTTATTTTCCTCGTCTATAACAATTCTTTCGTCTAACATTGCCTTTTCTACTATCACTTTCCGCCACGTCTCCAATATGGAGAGTTGTAATGCAATTGCAACTTTGTAAGAAGCCGGAAGTTCAGTCCTTATGTTTAGCTCATTGAATATTGCATCAGCCATATCTTTGAGTTGTGCATAAACTGGAGAAAGATTCTTTATGAACTTTATTTTTTCAGCCGAAAAAAGCGGTATATATCCCTCATTCAACATCTTCATTACCTCTTTATTGTTAGTTTCTTCTGCATTACCTCTAGGCTCAACTTCTATGAGATTTAAGGAAGTAAGGAAATATTTAAGTAATAACTCACTAAGATCTGTCATTTCTTATATACCTCCTATGCGGACGAAGTAATAGCTTCTCTATGCAAACTTCGGAATTAGTAGCCACAAACTAACGTTAAAGAGAAGATAAATTTAAACTTTAGTCTCTAAGAGTATTTTTATCCTTGATAAGTTCTCTTCTTCACCTTTTAAAGGGTCTAGTATTAACATATAAACTACATGGTTATTGTATTCAAATTCTAGTACACCTCCTTCTTCTTTAACCATTTTATCTAATTCCCTAGTTCCAGAGTCCTCTTTATCAAATACCATTTCTTCCTCCCTTAACCCTGGATAAACTAGGACTGCTAAAAGAGGATCATACTCGTAAGTATATGCAAGAACTTTGAACCTACCCGCGGTTATATAACTTGCATGTGTTGAATACTTACATTCAAAGATTATAGGTCTTTCATTCAATAGGGAAACGTCTGGCCTACCCATGTACTTTCTTACTCTTTCAGTATTGTCAATCCTCCTTAATGTCGATTTTTCCTCTATGGGGATGTTAAAGAGTAGAATTAGCCTTTTACCCTCCTTCTCAGCAACGTATTTCTCCCCCTCTTTTCTTATTCTGTATTTCTTTTTATCCTCAAGAAACCTTGCAACTAAGTAAAATGTGTAGAGTTCGTAAAGTTTCCACAGCAAGATTTTTATTAGCTTCTTATCACTAACCTTGGTTTTTTCCTTCTTTCCGACTCTAATATTTTCTAGGTCTTTAAGAAGAAAATAAATGTCATATGTTTTCTTAAGCCATTCAGGGTCTGTGTAAACCTTGTCTCTGTAATAGCCTTCTGGGAATTCATCCTTTATTTTTTCTAGAATGTTAAAGGCTCTATCAAAATCCTTTACAAAGTCAAAGTATTTTATGGGGATAGAGATACTTGTCATCCTTTTTTCTTTGATTATTTCGTAAATCCTTCTAAGCAGATAACCAAATACCGCAAATTCTGGTGCGTTAATGCCTTCAACATACGTGTGATATGCTACTAAGCCTAAGTGATGAACTGGTATTGTTCTATCAATGTTTAGTTCGCCCAATAGCTCTTGAGAATACTCAATGGAGAATTCCCTATATGTTAATCTGTCCCTTTTAGCTTTGTATGCTGTATCTAAAACTTCTTTAGTTAAAATGTATAGTATATAATAATAGATATAGGAAAGAGTATAATCATCAACTGGTACTTCTTCTGTTCCTTCAAAGATAGTAAGAAGGTCGTTTAGATTAAAAACTTCCTTGTATTGGAGATAGTATTTGGCAACACTACTAAGCAATGCTAGATCTCTTTTTCTTAACCTCACATATCTCTTGTCTGACAAGAAGTATATAAAATAAGAGTTTAAACCTAATCTTGATTAGACATACTACTTTATAAAAAGATATATAATTTTCATATAACTAATTTCATATAATTATAATAGAATGATAGATAGCATTGACATAGACGAATCTATTCTAGTAGCTTGAGTTTGCTACTAAAATCAGTTGATTAGCAATATAAATTATATAAGTTTTGATTTAGTTTCAATTTATTACATTGTTTATACGTTATTAAAGATGAGGTAATGGGATTTTAATCTCATATAGAAAGTTTTAACCATAGAAATTAATATAAATTTAACTAAATTTCAAATTGATGGAACCATTGTCAAAAACTCACGGTATCCGTATTGAAATTTTATAAGATATTAAATATTTATGTAAACTTATATTTTATGTTTTTACTCTGCTGCGAGAATTACTTTATTAATAATTTATAGCTTCCTAACAATTTCAGATTATACTTTATTTAGCATATAGACTACTTGCAGTATTAAGATTCCTCTAGATCTTAAACTAGTTTTTGTAGAAAACAAAAGTTTATTGGCTAAAGTTTTATCTTCTCCTCCATATATTTTATTTTCTAGCTAAGATCATGATAATAAAAAAGGTAAATGAAGCGTATTTCATTCACATCAGAAGAAATAATGAGAGAAGTACTTAAAGATTAATAAAAAGAGAAGGTGAGAAAAGAAATAAAGATTAATATCTTTGTGTCTAATTTGTTTAATCTTCAAAAGAATTAAAGTGTTAGATTTTACGATTTTCGCCTTTTCTGCATTCTTCTATTTTACTTTTAACTCTACTAATATTCTTTTGATCTAAAGTACCAAGGGTTGACTCGAGCACTTCTATGAACTTATCTATTCCCTTGTTCTCTAAAGAAGAGTAAATGTCAAGTGCTGTCTTTATACTTGCTGGAGATACGTTAAATTTCACTAACGCATCCTTTTCGTCTTTTTTCAGTTTGGCTCTTAGACATCCTATTAAGTTTCTTATCTCATTCTTTTCATCATCTCTGAGGTTATACCTGTCAATGAGTTTATCTAGATCTTCTGTCCCCTCTGGATAATCAAATTTAATAATTACAAATCTTCTAGCTAGTGCATCTCCTATATAAAAGAGGTTTCTAGCATCTACCAGGTTCATTGTAGCGATAATTCGCATTTTTCTCAATGGCTCGTTTTCCCTATTCTCCTTTTTCAGATCTTCATATATTCTGAGAAATTCCTTTGCAGTACTATCTACATTATCTCCATAGCTTTTTATTTCGTCTATAAGTGATCTGGGAATTGACCATTCATCTGGAGAAGGGCTTGAGAATATTGTTATTAACTCTCCGAAGGCTTTATCCACATCAGCCCTATTTATTTCATCTATAATAAGGAAATAGTTTCCCTCCTTCACTTTATATGCATTTACATAAGCTTGGATAAAGAGACCGCTCTTCCATATTACACTCCCTCCTCTAATGCTTTCTCCACCTACTAAGTTCCTCCTAAACCATAACGAATTCGCAGTGGCGACTTCGTAACACTCGTCATTCCCAGTAAGTGACTTAGCTACTCTTACAGCCAAGCTTGTCTTACCAGTACCTGGAGGGCCTACTAAAAGCACGTTAGTTCTCTTTACTGAACTTAAAATTAAATCCAGAGCGTTTGGGGGAAGATATAGGTCATTCACATTTATTTGTCCTGCTCCCTTACATATTACTTCTTTTTTATTTTCCTCAACTTCTTTAGGTTTACTGCCTAGCAAGCTTAGATAAAGGTCAAGAGTGGGTTTGATCTCGTCCTTCTTTGATAAAATAAAACTCTTGAAGCTATTTATAGCATCGTTATTCTCTTGGCTGTAGCACATATTTGCCTGCGAATTTGTTCCTTTTAATTCATAGCTTTCTCCAGTCCATGCATTTATGTCCTTATTTTTCCTTATACTCTCATGAAGCCAAAAGACTTTTATTCTAAATCTGAGTACCCAGAATTTACCAGAAACTTCTTTCCATCCCTTAAAGTTTCTAATAGCATCCATTTCCACGTCAGTTACTACTCCGAATCCTATTATTCCAGAACCTGTCATATATAGCATTGCAATAAGAATTTTGTTATTATCTGGAATATATCTGCTCTTATCAGTATTTAAATATACCATCTGATATCTGCTTAAAATACCAGAAATTGATGACTTATCTGCAGATCCCCAAAGTGTATAGCCTATTTCTCCCTCAAAAGAATATCTTATAGACTCTATCCAGTGCTCTTTGGAACCTATGAAAAGACAAGGTATAAATTTTCCATTTTGCACATAATCTAGGAATGTGCTAACTGCTTCTTCAGAAAAGCCTAACAAGTTCTTAAACGCGTCCCTTACTGTAAGCCAGTCCCCATACACGGAAAAAATTACCACTTTTCAGTATATATATTTTTATAAGTACTTACCGAGTATTTTATCTATCCTATCAATGTTCTCCTTATCATCTTTAACTAAAGGATCCGCTATCATCATGTACAGAACGTGATTATTATACTCGAAGTCTAACAACCCGTCTTTACTTTTAGCTATACGATCTAATCTTCTCGTTGCACCATCTTCACTATCTACATCATTCCCTCCTTCTTCTAAACCAGGATATACTAAAATTGCAGTCAGCGGATCATATTCATAAGTATATGCCATAATTTTAAACCTGCCCATAGTAATATAGCTTACCCTAGTGGAGTATTTACATTCAAAAATTATGGGTTTTCCTTGTACTACAGTAATATCGGGCCTTCCTCTGTATTTATCTGCACTTATCTCATCGTCTACTTTAATTAATGAGGAGTACGGTAACGGAGCGTTAAACATAAGTCTAAGCACCTTATCTCCTTTTATTGCTACATATTCATCTCCTTCTTTCTTTATCTCATACCCTTTAGACTCAAGGTATTTAGCAACAAGATAAAAAGTGTACAGTTCGTAAAGTTTCCACATAATGAATTTTATTAGATCCTTATTAATTTCCTCTCCTCTTTTCTTCAGTCCTACCTTAATCTTCTCGAGTTTCTCAGCAAGGAAGTACGATTTATAAGCCATAATGAGCCAGTCTGGATCTGTATAAGACGGGGGTTTAAAATAACCTTCAGGAAACTCTTCTTTAACTTCTTCTAGCTTCGAAAATTCCTTATTAAAATTCTCAATGAAGTTGAAGAACCTTAAAGGAGGAGGCGAAATTGTTATCTTCTCCTTCTTTTCTTTAATAGTAGAATATATTTTCCTAAGTAGGTAGCCTAATACTGCATATTCTGGGGCATTATAACCTTCAGTAAAAGTGTGATATGCTACTAAACCTGTAGAATATACGGGAATAGTAAGATCTACATGCAGTTCACCATAAAGATCTTCAGAATATTCTACAGCAAATTCCCTATATGTGAGTCTGCTCTGTCTTGCCTTCTCTGCAGCCCTCACTGCATCTTTCGTAATTAGATACATCATATAATAGTAGATATAGGAGAGAGTATAATCACCTATTTGTATTTCTTGTGTACCCTCAAGAGTAAGAAGGAGCTTTTCGACGTCTAATATCCCTTTATATTGTAAATAGTAATGTCCTACTTTCTGCAGTAGTTGTATATCTCTTTTGTTCACATAAATTACTACTAAAGAAGAAATATTTAAAGTAACTAGACTCTATAATTTAAATCACTTCATGCCTATTTTAAGGACAAGGAGCTTACAAATACCGTTAATGGAATGTTTTAATATAGGTTTTACTTCAAGATTGGTTCTATTCGGTGAAAGATAATTCATTAAATCTTGTATAATAACTACTAGATATCCATACTCATTAATTAGCAAAATTTAATACATCACATACAATATACTTCTACTCATTAATCAAAATTTATCTAACATTTGCTCTCCTTATTGATACAAAGTTTCCGCCAATTATCCCTCACCCAACAAAATCTTTAGCACACTTTTACCAATTTTATCTCCGGTATATTTTCCTTCAAAGTTATTCAACTCAACCCATTCTCTAAGGGATTTAAACCCTAATCTCTTTAACGCCTTCTCAATTTCTTCTTTATAATCTTCAACATTTACAAACTCCTCATCAAAGAAAGTCGCAGCCCAAAGGTTCAATAATCTCTCTAACTCTTTAAGAGGATCTGGGCTGTCATCAACTCTTATATCTAAATATTTCCCTACAGAGAAGGGGTCAAATTCTTTATTACTCTTTTCCTCCTTCCTCACAATTACTATTGCAGCACTCTGTTTACCTCTTCTATCACCACCTTTGCTTTCTCCAGCCTTTAATGCTCTAAGTATTTTCTCATAAATTTTACCCTTTCCTTCAGCTTCCTTAGCCATTGCTTCAAGAACCTCTTCTCCAGCTAAAATATTCCCTTGAACGGTGAAGTTATTACCAACGATATGAGCCGCATAAGGATAACACTCTTTCCCGGTGAATGCTGAACTATTCCCTTTAGAGTCAACAATGCCTAATTGCCTTTTTTCTCTTAAAGGATCTTCACTTGTCAGTTTTCTTAATACCTCTTCAGCTGAGTACTTCTCTAATAGTTCTAACCCTTTCTTTCCGTATTCCAAATTAGCTAACGCTTGCGTAGCTATTGCCCCTACATTTGGTTTTAACCAAGGTACGAAAGCACCCACAGCTAAAAACTTACTCGCTACTCCTACACCCCATGCCTTTTCCTCCGGGTCATATATAACTATTGAATAGGTCACAAGTACTATATCCCTCTCAGCTATTTAAACATTTAGATATATCTAAAATTTATTAGGATAAACACACAATTATTATTATGTATGATTGGTTTAAACAAATGAGGAAAGAAAGCCCAGTCTACTACGACGGTAAAGTGTGGAATTTATTCAAATATGAAGATTGTAAAATGGTGCTTAACGATCATAAGAGGTTTTCATCCAATTTAACTGGTTATAACGATAAGCTTGAGATGTTGAGGAGTGGGAAAGTTTTCTTTGATATTCCCACTAGGTACACTATGTTAACTTCTGATCCTCCTCTTCATGATGAGTTAAGGAACTTAACTGCAGATGCTTTTAACCCCTCAAATCTCCCAGTAGATTTCGTGAGAGAAGTTACGGTAAAGCTACTGTCTGAGTTGGATGAAGAGTTTGATGTTATAGAATCTTTTGCGATTCCGTTACCAATTCTAGTTATTTCTAAAATGTTAGGGATAAACCCAGATGTTAAAAAAGTCAAGGACTGGTCAGATTTGGTAGCGTTAAGATTAGGTAGAGCTGACGAGATATTTTCTATCGGAAGAAAATATCTAGAATTAATATCCTTCTCCAAGAAAGAGTTGGATTCGAGAAAAGGTAAAGAAATAGTTGATTTAACTGGGAAAATTGCTAATTCAAACTTATCGGAACTGGAGAAGGAAGGGTATTTTATCCTTTTAATGATTGCGGGTAATGAAACAACTACTAATTTGATAGGAAATGCAATCGAAGACTTTACCTTATATAATAGCTGGGATTATGTGAGGGAAAAAGGTGCTTTAAAGGCAGTTGAAGAGGCATTAAGGTTTTCTCCACCAGTTATGAGGACAATAAGGGTTACAAAAGAAAAGGTAAAGATACGTGACCAAGTGATAGATGAGGGAGAATTGGTAAGGGTTTGGATAGCCTCTGCTAATAGGGATGAGGAAGTGTTTAAAGACCCAGACTCGTTTATCCCGGATAGGACTCCTAATCCTCATTTGAGTTTCGGTTCTGGAATACATTTATGTTTAGGAGCACCTCTAGCGAGATTAGAGGCTAGGATAGCTTTAGAGGAATTTGCTAAAAAGTTTAGAGTTAAGGAGATTGTTAAAAAGGAGAAGATTGATAATGAAGTTCTTAACGGTTATAGGAAGTTAGTGGTTAGAGTAGAAAGAGCATAGTAAGGGAAAACGATAATGCTGACCTCTTCCCCGCCCTAAAGGGCGAGGGTTCCCTTAGGGCGGTTCATAGGTTTGTGGTTTACCACCTTCATCCTCACAACTTCATAGCTAGTGGGTGCGTAAAGCACCCACCCCGCTCCGTTCGTCCAGCGGTAGACCACAGGCTGGGTCTTCAGCCCATTACCCCTATCCCTCACCAAGAGTTGCCCTCTGCTCTTGGCTCTTGGGGACTCGGGGATATGTAGTTCTGTGCGGGGACACATATCTTCAGTATGCCCACCTTTGTGGGCTTCCCCGCACTTTATTAATAGTTTTAAGCTAAGATTAAAAACTTTACCCCGCCTTAAAAGGCGAGGCTTGCCCCGCGTTTTGTCAGCTAAAGCACTTTTCAAGCTTTATATATTGTATGAATTTGTAGAAGCTATCTAGGTTCTTTAAAATCTCGAATTCAAGTTTGTCAGCATACTCATCCAGCTTATATTTTTCATACTGATAGTGTGTCTTTAAATACTCAGCTGGATTAGGATCAAGACGTCTTGTCAAACTATATACTATCCAGTCCTCTATCTGATAGTTAAAAATAAGGAATTTTACTTTTTCACAATTATTTATTAGATTTTTGAGCTTATTCTCCTCCTCATTACGTTCCTTCCATCAGCGTCCTTTGTTATAATTATTATATCACATAAAGTACATAATACCCTAACTATCTTGACAAGTTTATCATAATGACTTCCCCTATATGTATTATAAGAACTCCCCGTATTATATACTTCGAGGTCAGACGCTTTACAGTAGTGTTTCAACTTGTATATTATTTTCCTCAAAAAAATGTAACCGTAAGTATCCTCAGAAACAATACACACCTTCATCTAAATTGCACCGTAAAAATATGCATCACTTAAGGTAATTCCATTCTTAACTAGAAATTCCTTTAACTCCTCATCTTTTTTATTAACTCTCCTAACTTTAGTAGACAAACCTTCTTTTGATACTAATACTAAATATGAAGGTTTAACCAAGTCGATGACTGCTGGTGAGTGTGTTGAAAGTATTATTTGTGTGTCATTAGAGAAATAATCAAAAACATCGAGAAGTCTCTCAATATACTTTAGGTGAAGTGAATTCTCGACTTCATCTATGGCTAGAATTTTAGGTTTGAGTGCTAATGCAGTCATTATGGTAAGCATTTTTATAAGCCCACTAGGAACTGATGGAGGAGGTACTATAACACCGTGATCGTTAACATATAGTATAACGTTTCCCTCATCAGATAGTTTAAATGAAATTGAGTATCCCTCCTCTTTAAGGAATTCATCAATATAGCCTGGGAGATTACCTTCAGAGTATAGGTTATGTAGAACCTTTACCATACCCCTTCCATTAATATCAATTGCTGTAATCTCAGAAGCGTGAATTGGTGAAATTGCTTCATAGGGATCTACACGTAAAACCATTATACCAGTCAAAAAATTATATACTGAGTTTAACACCATTACTTTATCTCTGGGCAGTCTGGCTAAGTTAACGAGATTTAACGCACTATATTCTTCATTAAGTCCCTTATATTCCTCATTGTTAATTATTACCTTATCTTCACTCCTTTCAAGGTTTAAATCCTTCATCATTAATATCTCTTTGACAAACCTCTCTCTATGCACCTCAAGAAGGTAATAAAACTCGTCAGAGTTAATCTCAATCACTATGTTTCTCCCCAAGTCCTTACTAAATACAACATTATCATAGCCCCACCATAGTCCGAAAGGGGACATCCCCAAAATTTTTGAAACCAGATTTCTGATTAAGAGTAATGATTCTATTATAGCGGTCTTTCCAGAGCCGTTAGGGCCAACTAGCACATTAATTTTGCCTAGTTCAATTTTAACATTTTCAAGACTCTTAAAGTTCTGGATTGATAACTCCCTTATCACAACTTAAATTTATTCAGCGAGATATTATAGTTTATCTAAAGTAATCGCTTTACGCTTACACTCATAACCACATCTCGTTATCGTTTAACTATTTATATTTCTCTAGAATTTTTAACATTCAATAATGCCTTAATTTAATATAGTTGTAAAGAAAGAAAAGATTATTTATTTAATTTATATCAAACGCAGTACTATCTTTACTCGAATCGATTAACCTTTTAAATTAACCAAAGTAGGCTAGTTTATGAGGTTCTTATAAAAAATTGATGAAAGGTTATATGAGAGGTTAAAAGCTAAAGCTTCTTTAGAAGGAATCTAAGTCGAGGAGGCAATTAATGAAGCAATAAAGCTCTAGTTAGAGAAATAGAGTGATAATATTGTCCTACCAGAAAAACAGTTTTGGGATGTAGTTTATGAAGCTGACTTCTTCACCGCCCTAAGGGCGGTTATTCCCCTCATCTGTTAGGGACTACATCCCCCATTTGAGGGGCAGACGAGAGGGTCCGAGACCCCTTTCTGTTAAGATTAACTACGGCAATAACATCCCTATCATTCTCATAACCACACCTAAACTAACGATATGAAACTTCCTATATAGGAAATTGTTGCACAAGGTTTACCTCAAGTTGAGGAGTTGTTTTTGCAAATCTCAGTTGACTCTATGTACCCCTTTTTAGCAACGTGAAATTAATTCGATATTCTTTGCTCTCTTAATAAAAATATATTTAATTATATTCGATATTATAAAATATATATGGTTTTATTTGAATGGTACTGGTTTTGCTCAATTTTGGCTAATGTTATTAGTCTCAGAAAAAAGAGATTCCCATACTGACTTAAACAAACTATTAGAAATCATTCATCATAATTTTAGGAAACATTTACAAGAAATAGACTTAGCTAAGTGTTATAAACGAATAAAGAACTTTATAACTAGTAGTCTTAAGTATAAGAACAAGCTATGTAGTTTAATAGTAGTTAACACTTAGGGTTGAAAATGTCATGGAGAACAAGTTAATGCAAATCTTGGAAGGATTATTAAACGAATTCGAAAAATGGAGAAGTAGAGAAAGCGATAGAGTACCAACTATAATACAAATCCACGATAGTATAACCAGAAATGATCCTAATACAGAACGTGGTATAGTCAACTTAGATACTATAGGTATTACAATATATTCTGCAATTGAGAACCTTAGTCTTTATCATGATATTAGTAGGAGTTTAGCAGTGTTAACATATCGTTTAATAACTTCCCATCCGTTCGTTGATGCGAATAAGAGAACGGCCTTCGTATTATTGTTAGACATCTTATATGAATTATTTGACAAGGAAATTCCTCAAGATTTAGAAGAAGAATTGATAAAGACCTTAGCTGAAGTAGCCGATAATCCGCCGGAAGAAGACGAGTATGCAATAAACAAAATAAGAGAAACTATACGGCAGATTATTGAAGGTTAATTTATTTATCTTCGTTCTCTTGTCCATTTTTATACTTCCTTACATAAAGGACTTTTCCATGAATTTTCAATATTCCAGTTCTATCAAATTCTGCTAACGCATCTAAATATTCCTTATGGGCTTTTATAATATAGTTTATTCTGTTTTGCATCCTTTCTAGGATCTTTTTCTGCTCTTCAGTCAAATTATGCGATACTACCATTTTAAATTTCCCTATACTACTTGTATATTTTCACCCTTATAAAGGATAATTATATGAGGTTTCTGACCCAACTACACTCTAACAGCTATTATATTCCGTCATCGGGTTATCTCCCCAAAGCTAATAAAAACTGGTATCAATTACTGATCCAAAGGGAAAACGGTATTTATACTACAAAATATATAATCGTTACTTCTATTATCTAGTCCACTTTTAGTATCTTAAGTTAAAACTATCATGAGAAAGACTATGAAGAGTCTTCATCAATAGAATGATGTTTGTTATCTTAGAATTTATATATCTGTGTTGCATCTATAGACGAAGTGATATAGTGATTACTAGTTTATACTTATTAGAAAGAGGAAGTATTTATGTTATTACTAGATGCTGCTAATAAAGCAGTTTTGTGAGTATTTCTTTCACCCATGATCAGAGGGTTAGAGGTTAGAAATATTATTTTGAGCTACAATGGAGAGGAAGTGTTGACTATAAGATGAAAGCATAATACTTTATTTATCAAATTCTTACTAGTAACATAATGAGAATAAAAGTTGAGAATTTTGGACCTATACAGAATGCTGAATTTGAGTTAGGGGATACTACCATAGTTATAGGCCCTAATGCATCTGGAAAGTCATTTCTCTCTTATCTTTTATATTCTCTATTTAGTAGTGGAGTTAATATAGATGATGTAGGTTCCAAAGTAATAGATTCAAATAGCAAGGAGTTTGAAATAGGTTCTTACATTGACGTAATAAATGAGGTTCTATCAAACAGTATCAAGAGAAGGCTAGAAGAAGTGTTTGGAGTTAATGTAAAGAAATTAATTTCATTCGGAGCCAAAGAGTCAAGAATTGAACTTACAAACTCTCTCGGTACCCTTTACGTAACTATTACTGACAAATTTCAAGTTGAAATGAAAGTTAATAGGCAAATATCTGTAAATCTGATAGAAAGAACTGACTCTCCTCACGGTTCTATTAGTATTGGAGTTGATAGAAATGACAAGATAAAAGGACTAAAAGTATACTACGGAAGTGCTCTGCCTTTTTACGATGAAGAGACAAAAAAGAGGTCAAAAACAGATTTAGACCGTAATCTAACGTGGAGAATAGCTGACGTACTGCTGAGATTATTTTTTGAGGTCTATCATTCAACTGTAATTTTACCTACAGAGAGAAACGTAGTGTTGTCTAATCTATTCAGTTATTTATCTCAACAAAGAAACTTGAACAAACCTATTATAAAAGAGTTCATAGACTCCTTGCTTTCAGTAATTAACTTAATGGACTTATCTGAAAAACGGGAATTGAATGTAAGTATGGGAAAAATAAACTTTATGTATAAAGTGGGTAAGCCTATACTAATAGAAGTTTTTGATAGAGGTGAGGAGGTTCCTTTGTCTCTTCTTTCATCGGGTTACTCCCAGTTAATTCCCATACATCTTATGGCCTATTTAGGGGAGTTCATGATAATTGAGGAGCCTGAACTTAATCTCCATGCAGGAGCACAAATTGACATTGCTAATTATTTAAGCGACCTTGTGATGAGTGGGAAGAAGTTTTTCCTAACTACTCACAGTGATATATTTACGATTCAAATAGCTGTCAACTACGTTAAAAGGCTTAAAGGCAAAACGTTAAAGATATACTTACTAAACGAAGGGAAAATAGAAGAGATTAAATACACTGAAAAGGGAGACGTTGAAGAAATTCCGACAATCTCCGATGCAATTAGACAACAAGTGAAGGAAATATACGGTGAATGAATTGAATAGATTTTCATGTATTGATTATGATTTAGTATGCGATGAAGGAAAGAAAGCTGATAGCGTGTGCTTCTACATAGAAAACTGTAGAAATGTTAAGGTATATATTGTAGAGAAAAAAGCTACTATTGATCTTCAATCCAGTAAGGGTATGAAGGCGTTTGAGCAAATTGAACAGACCGTAAATAATCTTTCGTCTGAAATTTAAAGTGTATTAAAATTGCGGTAGCTGGTAAAGTTACGCAAGGCCAAATAAGAGGTTCAAGATTCCAATCTAGTGGAGATATACTTATTTATTCTTATGAAAGGATTTCAAGATTGTCAAATCTCAGTATAGAGGAACTTATTGCTAAATACGTTTATGAAAATAAGAAGTAAATTCTCTTATCAACATCTTCTTCGCAAAATTTATCAAAGACAGATTTTGCGATTTTAATATCTCATGTCATCATTAGCAGTATACTTTATATTTATCTCTCCAGTCCTCTTGCGATTATTTGATATAATGTATTTTGCAATATACTCATTCATAAATACAGAATCTAATTAATACCTAAATAAGCTTTGACTAGCGATGGTAAGAGCTATTTGTCTTAAGCTTAATAACTAGTGATTACTTTAGATAAACGAAATCTACGAGTGTTAAAATAGAAAATCATTCCACTCCTCTATGTTATATGTATTTATAGATAAGAACTTTTTGCGATGAAGCTTCATCTTCTTTATTAACGCGAGGTTTAAGAATTCTTAAAGAGGTGTTATTCGTATAATCTTTTAAATTTAAATGTAGAATTTACAATTATGATAATAGGAAATGTAGAGATTCAAGGATTCAGAGGACTTAATGTGAGTACTAAGCTTAAAAGGGTTAACATTGTAGTTGGTGAAAATGGTACTGGAAAACTTCCTTTCTTGAAGCGATATTTTTATCAGCTCTTTTCCAATCGGATATGAATGATAGTGACATTATTACATCATTTACATATGCGATGAGTAGTAGGGGCGATGAACTTTCAGCCTTTCTGTCAATTTTAGATAGTGTAGTAACCCTTGATGATAGTAAAGTTACTTTTAAGAGGAAGGATCCGTATAATTTGGAGGTACACGTAAATGATGATAAAGTCGCAGAAATAAATGTGAAAACAGCGTCATTAAGTATGGAGGGACTGTCTGGTCCAGTATTATTACCTTTGGTAAGAATCCATAAGAGGGTGAATAAAGGGTATTCGCCGATATATATTTCAACTTTCTTTGATAATAGTGGTAATCCTGAAAGGATTTTCAGTATTGCAAAAAGGAAAAACAAGGAGATTAAATCTAAGTTCGAAATATTACAAGATGAGTATGGACAATTTAAATTGTATTATGATTCTTTGCCAGCTTATGTTATGGGTAGGGGTATTCTTAAAAGAGAGATGATAAAGTTTGGTCTTGTTGCTTCTAACTTATTGCTTATAGACGAAATTGAGGACTCTTTACACCCTGACTTAATAATGCAAATCCTTAACGATATTAAGCAAAGCAACACACAAACTGTATTTACAACACACGTAAATGAAGTAATAAAAATGGCTTCTAAGGTATTTGACGAGAATGAGATTACTATACTTTATTTGACTAGGAGAGGATATAAGACATATAAACTTTCGGATGTTTCAGAGTTCGAGAAGCCCTTAAGTTGGTTAGGGTATGTGTGAATATAAATGTTGCATTGCGATAGAATCTTTGTTGAAGGATCTTTAGATAAAATGCTTCTGGAGAAGATAATCTCATATCATTAAAATAGGGAGATTCGGAGATCCTTTGCAAATTGTAATATTCTCATAGAGTTAGAATAATTGTATGCTATTATCTTCGTTAAGTCCGTGGTATAACTCCTTGGTCTCTCCAATTATCAATGTACAGTCAATTATTCAATCTCGAAGTGAGAAAATAAAGTGAATTCGCAAAAGAACTGTGAAAGACCCTTAACACATTAAAATACTATTACTAGTAAATTTTTCAGTTTTCAATGTTGTTATTCAGCTATCGAAGATTTAAATAATTATTGTTAGTATATTAACAAGTGGAGGAATTTAGTGACTTAAATCCTTGGTGGTACAGTGATAATTGGAAGGATAAGCACATAGAGGATTGGGAATCACAAAAAATAAAATGGAGACCTAATTGGATTGATGAGATTTCTCTCACTCCTTTCAGCTTAAACTTCATCTATGGACCTAGGCAAACTGGAAAAACTACAGGACTTAAGATAATGATCAAGGAATTAATAGAAAAGGGAAAAGATCCTAAGTCGATATTTTATCTTGATTTAGACTACATAGCTTCTTTTCAAGAACTTAGGGAAATTATTTCAGAGTTTATAAAGGAGAAGAGGAAAAGAAAGGTAGAAAGTACTATTTTAATACTTGATGAAGTAACCTCTGTTGAGGACTGGTGGAAGATAGTAAAGTATTACATAGATAAAGGAGAGTTCTCCAAAGACGTGATCATTGTCAGTGGTTCATCTTCATTGGGAGTAACTAAAAGTGTCGAAAGATTTCCCGGTAGAAGAGGGTATGGAAAAGAGGTACTAGTGCTTCCCCTCTCTTTTCCTCAGTTTGTAGAAGTCCACGGATATAAGATTGATAAAGTGTTGACTGATTCCGCTTTAGCCTTATCTCTTTTTGATGAATATAAAAAGAAGGGAGGATTTCCTAAATCAATAAATGAACATAAAGATGCTGGTGAAGCATTAATATACGGTATAATCTCAGAAATATTTAAGGCGAAAAGGGAAGTAGGAAAGGTGCAAGATATTCTTAGATCTATTATGACTAAAATCCCTTCTGTAATGTCTTTCAATTCAATTGCAAATGACTTAGGGATTTCGCATTTGACGGTTGAGGATTATGTTAAGTTATTGAAGGACATATTTTTAGTTGATATAGCTTATTATAAGGTAGGAAATGAAGTAAACAGAAAGAAAGAGAAGAAGATATTTTTCAGAGACCCCTTCATTTATACGACTATGGCTAAGTGGGTTCACAGAGAGGTTAGAGAAGAAGCAATGCTTGAACATATTGTCCAAGAACATATGTTAAGAAAGTTCGGTGAGGTGTTTTATTTTAAGAATAATCGTGAAATAGACGTGATAGCAAATGATTATAAGATAGAGATAAAAAAGGAAAGGTCGCATAAAGGATATCCTAAAGAGGTCATCGTTTTATCTGAAGATGATATTCCACTTTTTCTATTGAGAGAAGCTAGAGGATAAATTGTTTCGAAAATTCATAAACAAGACAAGATGCTTAAAAACAAGATAAAATAAATAATAGTTAAAAGAACTAGTATTTTCCCATATTTTCTTTGTATTAATATACTTTCATATAGAATGGTTTCATGATTAGCCTAATTTCAAAAAGAGGTATTAAGTAGTTAGGTGATTGATTCTATTCTAATAAATTAATCTAAAAAAGACTTACTTCGATGAAGCTTTATGAATCGTAAAAGGATATGCTAAAAGATAAGAAATTATACATTACTTTTGCTATAATTGATAAAGTAAAGAGAGTATATGGCCTAATTGTGACATTATCAGTTTTGAATAATTTACAACAATTAATCCTTCTTGGCGGCTAACTTCTTCTCTTTTTAATATAATCTTCAGCCCTAATGAAATTAGCACCCCCTTTCTTAAATGCATTAAACATTGATGGAGTAAAGAAGTGAATTTCTAATGGTAACCACCAGGGTAATCCTTTATTTTCAAGTAATTCAAAAACTCTTCTAACGATCTCTTTTCTCTTATCAGGAACCTTATCGACCAGAATCGCAACATCAATGTCACTCATTACGGTGATTTTTCCTTCTATTATTGAACCGAAAAAGTATATCTCAGCTTTAACATTATATTCATCAAGTGACTTTCTAATAGCCTCATATATTACTGGAGATATTTGGGGGAAATTAGAAAGGATATACATCTTTTCCTTAACAAATTCAATGTATGGCTCAAGCTTCATATTAAGTTAAATAGCTTCTCCATTATATTTAAACACTCTTTAGCATCTTCCTCGGTATAATCTATCGAACCATATCTAGTCTCAGTGTACCCCTCTTCTAATTCCTTCAGCAAATCTCTATTTTCGCTTATAAATTCCATTATCTTTTTATCCCGTGTATATTTGTAGATAATTGAAAGCAAATCTCTTATTCCATGAATTCTGGGTATAAATCCAAGATTCCTCAGCATATACGCTTTAATTCTAAGCTGTACAGCTTGTTCTGCATAAAAACAAGATATGTCGTAATATCCCTCATTATAAGCATTAATAGCATCTTTCCTAAACTTTTCAGCTCTCCTCAATAGTCTACTTACATCATCATAACTACCCATTGTTATTGAATCAGTAAAAGGTGTAAAAAAGTTTTATTATTTTATGCGATTCTTTTCTGTTTTATTCAAAATTGGATCAATCAATATAGAATTAATCTTACAGAACGAAAGTAAATTCGATTAAATTATGGATAGAATAGCAATGACTAATGACGATGCAATATTTTTGTTAATTGATAGATTAAAGCTAAGTAAGGTCAAGTTTAAGCCAATGTTTGCTGGAGGATATTTCAGAGGCCGATTATTAGAACATTCAGATAAGCTTATCTCATGTGATAAATAATTCCCAATTTAGTTTGTTATATATAACAAGCTTTAATGATTTATTTTACGATTGAATAACAATTTTAGGTATATGTGAAAATACTGAAAGATGAATATCTAAATATATTGATATGATTTATATTAAATTTTTTAGAAAAAGTTGAATAACAAATAACTAGAGAAGGAGAGGATTATTTCGTCTTGCAACTGACTGAATAAAAAGAGGTTAACCTAATATTATGAATAGTAACCTATCTAATGTAAGGAAGGAAATTGTTAGAGAGAGGAAATATTTTTAAATATTCATATATATATATTATTATGAAGTTAATAGAGAAGTTAATATCCATTACGCCTGAGAAAAAGGTTAGGGAATTAGTAATAGGTCTAGGTTGGACTGTGGTTTTGTCAAAATACGCCGGTATGGCAATGACTTATAAGTCAAATGAAGAGCCTAGAAATATTGAATCCCTACATGAGATAGACACTAGGAAGTTAGCAGAGCTCTTAAAAAGTTGGAACTTCCTTGAGGCTTCTATTGGACTTGCTGCTATTAACTCTACAATTCCACCGCCTAAAAGTTATAAAGTTGCTAATGCTCTCGATCTAGCCTTTCAAGAAAGTAAGGATAAAACTGTGACAATGGTTGGTTACTTTCCAGGTTATGTAGATAAGTTTATGAAAAAAGCTAGGCATTTTTACGTCCTTGAACTTAATCAGAATGTGCTTAACACAAGCAAAAATATACTCTTTTCCTTTGCAGCTGAGGAGGTTATTCCTAAAAGTGATATTGTTATCCTTACTGCAACAACTATAATAAATAAAAGTATTGAAAGACTTCTACAATTGAGCAAATCCGCAAAGGTTTATCTAGTGGGTCCATCTTCACCCTTGACTGATGTTCTCTTTGATTATGGTATAGATGTTATTGGCGGTGTTATGGTTAAAGATGAGGAGAAGTTAGTTAGAGCTATAAAGAATGGTCTTCATTTTCCTTTTTCCGATTATATGAGGAGACAAGTACTAGAAGAAGTCGTAATTGAAAATTAGTCCGTGGAAAATTTACATATTCTTTTCTAATATTTGCAAGGGATTAGTTCTATCTTAAGATGTTAAAAATAGGCTAAAGTCATTCCTGTTCGTGTAGATATCGTTCAGAATTTTTGGTACTCCTTGAAGCTGGTGCTAATTGCATATAAAATTAAGATATATAAATATTATATCGCAGATAAGTTAGATCTTGATGCTGAGAGGTAACTAGCATAATTTTTGGGAAATGTAAAGTATTTTTCTCTATAGATGTCTTTTGGAAAATTTTAAAAACCCACTGGGAAATATTATCTTATGAAAATATTTCTTATTATTCCAGTTTTGAGTGTGGAGATAGTGTCGTCATTAAGCTATTTATATTTGTATTATGAGTATTACTTATGGGTAGGAAGCCTGTAATTAGGCATGATATAGCTTGTCCCTCTTGTGGTAGTCATCACGTCGTTAAGTGTGGTAAGCCTCTTGGTAGGCAGAGGTTTCTGTGTAGGGATTGCGGTAAGTACTTTCTTGCAGACGCGGTTTATCACCACCACTCTAAGGAGGTGAGGGAGGAGGCTTTGAGGATGTATACTAATGGTATGAGTATGAGGGCTATTTCTAGGGTTCTTAACGTACCTCTGGGTACTGTTTTTACTTGGGTTAAGCGTTATGGTAAGAGGAAGTATGAGAAGCTAGTGGACTTGTGGAATAAGGCTAAAGAGTTGGTCAAGGGTAAGGTCGTTACTAAGGTTGTTGATGAGATGTGGACATACTTGTACAGAAACACTAGGGCTTTCTACAAGTGGGTGTTTACTTGTCACGTGTACACTAGGCTAGGGTTATACATAATTTACTCTGTGGGTGATAGGGATGAGAATACTTTCAGTGAGGTTAAAATGTACTTGCCAGATGATGGTAGATGGGTGAGTGATGATTACAACGTTTACTTTTGGTTAAAGGATCACACGGTAGTCTCACCTGTTAACCCCAACGAGTCCTTTCACTCCTCACTGAGGGATAGGCTCGTACGTTTCAAGAGGGCGACGAAGGCTGTTAACAGGAGTATAAATATGGTGAAGTATTCTATAGCGCTGGTCTTGTGGGAGAGAAGGCTAATCCCAGAATTTGTAGCTTAATGACGACACTATCGAGTGTGGACAACAATTTCATTCATTTGTAATTTATTCAAAATTACCTTAAATCCCTCTTCCTTTTAAACACTTTAATTATACAATAAAAATTCAAATAGAGATTAAAATTGTAACACCTTTTACTATCAGAAAAGAGATCCGACGATAAATTGAAACTAAATTTACATTCTATATAATTTATATCAAATTAAAAATATTGTTGCCCACACTCCCAGTTTTAATCTTAATTGCTTTATCTTCTGTGAATGTGGGAACTATTAATACAGCATTAAATCCTTCTTACGGCATATATTATAACGGTAAAATATACTTTATAGCACAAGGGGCAGGTGAGTTACAAATATTGGAAAATAACAGTATTGTATCAACAATTAATCTACCTAATTATCCAAACCCTTTTAGGCTTACAATTTTAGGTGATGATATTTACATAGTATATGAGAGTGGTCATTTAATAGAACTTAAAAATGATACCCCAGTCTGGAATTATTATATTTCTGATGTAGGTAAATATCCGGCAATAATATCAGCAGGTAATTATGTAGTAGTTACTGCATCATGTGGTGATAAGGTCTACTTCATAACACTAAATCATCATATTAATAACGTAACCGTAATGTCTGATCCTCAGGCTTTGGCTTATGATAACTATACTAATGTAGTTTATGTAGGTGGTTACGGTAGCCCACTAATCTACGGAATTTCCTTAAATAACTTCAAAATAGTCCAGAACATTACACTAAATGTAAGTTCTGTAGAAGCAATGGTTTTTGTACCTCCTGATGAACTTGCAGTATCTCCGGGGCATCATTATTTCGAGATAATAAACTTAACTAACGGAAAAGTAATAGCATTTGATTCACTCCCATATACTTTAGGTGCAATTAACGGTTATGCTTGGATGTGTTATATACCTTACGATAATGATATTGTTCTCTCAATTCCACACGATAGTGATACTGTAGTAGTATTTAATAGCAAAGGGGGACTCGTTGAAGAGGTTACTGTAGGTTCTGATCCCAATGGTATAATTTATGATCCACAAAACCATTACATCTACGTTATAAACTATGGCTCATCA
Organism: Sulfurisphaera tokodaii str. 7; assembly: GCF_000011205.1. NCBI lineage: Archaea > Thermoproteati > Thermoproteota > Thermoprotei > Sulfolobales > Sulfolobaceae > Sulfurisphaera > Sulfurisphaera tokodaii. Next base: position 1,133,182 of record NC_003106.2, on the reverse strand, counting down.
ACAATAAGCTACTTCCCAGCTCCTGCACCTAGTACTACCACTAAACCCATACCTAAACCAAACTATACACCATATTTTGTTGCTATAGGTGTAGTGGTGGCAATTCTAATGATACTAGGTGTAACTCTCTTCGTGAGGAGGAGATAAGATGTTTTCACTAGAGCCCGGAATAACACCTTTACCTATAATAGTGGGTTATTTTATTGCTGCTGCAATAGTAGCATTCTTTATATTTAGGAAAAGTAAAAATAGAATGAAACTGATGGATTATGTAATTGCTGCAATAGGTGGTGCTATTACTTCATTTGCTGACCACGTTATAGGTGATGCCATTATATTACCTTCTCCAATTTACCCCTTTATTAATCCTCCAGTTTGGTTCAGAATTCTAGTCTTCTTTATTGTAGTGGGAGTGATAAGGAAAGTAGGTGCGGGAATGTTAAGTATGGGAGTTTTTGACATTGTAGGTGATTTAATTCATTTTGGCTTTGCCGGAGAACCTTTATGGCTTATTGAAGATGTATTGACTTATGGACTTATGGCTGACATTACAATCTATTTAACTCGAGGTAGGATATTCGGAATAGGTGAAAAAACCATGCAACCATTATTCGCACTCTTCGAGGGAGGTGTTTTAGGCTTTGTATTTTCCTTTGTGCATCCATTCTTTACTTACGGTTTTATTGCACCTATAGTTTTTGGGTTCGTTCCAAGTCAGGCTAGAATAGAGTTCCTATTAATCTCTTATATTCCAGGCGATGTAGTGATAGGGGAAATATCTGCATTAGTAGCTAATAGAATTGTGAGGGTGGTGAGAAGTGGAATATGAACTTCTTAGAAATTAAAGGATTAAGAGTTTTTTACCCAGAAAGTTCATACTCCTTAAATGTAGACTCTCTTGAGGTTAAGGAAGGTGAAACAATTTTAATAGCAGGTAAATCTGGTTCCGGAAAATCGACTCTCCTTAACTCAATTAACGGTGTAATCCCTCATGAGATAGAGGTTGAAGAAGAAGGTGAGGTTAAGGTTTTCGGTATTAATGTTAGGAATTCGACCATTCAGCAAATAGCTAGGTTTGTGGGTACTCTTTTACAAGATCCGGATTCGCAGATTTTTAACTATTACGTAATTGAAGAGTTGGCTTTCGGTGCTGAAAACTTAAACATTCCAAGAGAGGAGATATTATATAGGATCAATAAGGTTTCTCAAATAGTTGGTATTTCTCACCTTTTAAATAAGGAGACTTTTAGACTATCTGGAGGTGAAAAACAAAGAGTAGTTTTGGGAAGTATTCTCATAATGAATCCTAAAGCATTAATCCTTGACGAACCTACTTCTAGTATAGACTTAAAGGGAACTAAGGAAATTTTGACTACATTAAGAGGATTAAAAGAAAAGATGAGTATGATTATTGCTGAACATAAGATAAACAAAGTGTTAGAATTCGTTGATAGGATTATAATCCTCGACAAAGGTAAGATCATTTATGATATTAAGAGAGATCATGTTAAGGAAGTGGACTTCGAGGATTTGGGTTTAGAGCCTTTAAGACCTTCTCCTCTTCCGAAGAAAAGAAGAGATGGTGAGGTTATACTTGAGGCAAAGGTTAAGGTTACTGACGGTAATAGGACTATTGTAGACACGGAAATTGTGTTAAGGAAAGGTATCTCAGCATTAATTGGTGATAACGGTAGTGGAAAGTCAACTCTTCTAAAAGCATTAGCTGGTATTTTACCCATAAATTTGAAGTTTTACGGTAGTATAAAAGTTGAGGGAAAGGAGATTTCTAAACTCCCGGTTGAAAAGAGGGGCGAAATAATCGCTTATCTACCTCAAGAGATTGACCTAATGTTTACTAAAAAGACTGTAAAAGAGGAGGTATCATATCCAGCAAAGGTTAGAAAGAAATACGATGAGAGAGTAATTAAAGAGCTGTTGAAAAGGTTTAATTTGCCAGAAGATCGAGATCCTTTTCTCCTTTCTGTTGGACAGAAGAGGAGGGTTGCAATTTCTTCTCTATTAGCAACTGGAGTTAAGGTCTTTCTTCTTGATGAACCAACTACTGGACAAGACTGGTATAATAGGAAGATGTTAGGGGAAGAGCTAAGGAGTATAGATGCAACTTTTCTTGTGGTTACTCATGACCCCCTTTTCGTATACTATTATGCTGATAGAGTATATAAGATGGTTAATGGAAGGGTTATCCCCATCTCACCAGAAGACGTTATTAAGGATTGGTGAGTAAAGTTGATACTTCATGAACTGATAAGTTGGTTAATAATTGTTGCCTCATCTATATCTCCATTTTATTTACTCTTTAAGGCCCTCGGATTTAGGGGTTTTGAGAAATTAACTACTTATGTAGAGGGTAAGACAATATATCATAAACTTCACCCCCTAGTGAAGTTATTAATAGTCTTTATAGTGACTATTATCTGTGCTGAATCAATATGGTGGGTTGGATTAATTGCTGGTACTGTTTCTCTTTACTTTTATTATACTCTGAGAAGACTTAAACTAATATTAGCCTTTACTTCACTTCAGATGATAAGTACTGTTCTTGATTATTCTTATTTTGTTTCCCCTAATGTAATAGAGGAGATTTTCGGAAATCACTTACTTATTATCTGGAGATTCCCAGAATATTTCGTTTATATGGGTATAGATCCCTATCTTACTCTTCAAGCTATAATTTACTCCTTTCAAGTTAGTATGAGAATTTGGGGAATGTTCCTTTATTCTGGTCTAATCTTTCTTACCACTACTCCGTCTCAAATTATAAGATCATTTCATAAGATGAAGGTTCCCATGCCTATTACCTTTGCAGTTACGGTAGCCTTGGTATCCCTTCCAAAAATTTTTGACACTGCTGACACTATAATAAAATTACAGTATATGAAGGGGACTAAAAAGTGGAGAGCTATGTTTGAATCCTTTATTCCTCTCTTTATTTATGAATTTAAGAAGGCAAAGGTTGTGAGCATTTCTGCAGAAACAAGGGCTTTTATGGCTTATAAGACTAGAACTTATATTGATGATATTGAGTTTACAAGAATTGATAAGACTGTTGTACTACTAATGTTATTCCTTTTAATCATTGATACTTACCTAGTTTTGATAGGATTAATTCCTTCTATTCCATTCCATCCATAACTTCAGTAACATAATTAGAGAGCATGTATTACACTCCTTTCTCTCTATAACTATTTCATTAATATTCTTAGTAATGTTAATTTCTATATTGAGAAGTTTATCTAAACAAAATTTTTAACCTAAGTTAATAATAAAATACTATGGTAAAAGTCATTTCCCTAGTAATGAAGTTTTGTCTAACTATGAGAATGGCTTATAAATCTCAGAAGAAAGTTGGAGATTCTCTTAATATATCAATTGTGAGGTGATAAAATTTGAAGAACAGTCAACTATGGCTAATAGGTGCCGGTGTAACGATATTACAACTACTAATAGGTAATATTATGGTTTTCTATGGTATATTACCCCAATTGTTAGGCCTTCATGCATTATTAGCTGCTATTTTGTTAGCAATAGCGGTTTATGGTTATTTGAGAGTAAAAGTTGATTTAGAGAAAAGGATATTAATGGGTAATATAGGATTGGTAATAATTGCAAGTATTTTAGGATATTTATTTATAGATTTCGGTAACCCACTTCTCACACTTATTCACTTTATATTAGCTTTAGGTATATTGTCAAATTTCTCAGTACTGTATGGGATAGAAAGGGGACAATTATATCATTAAATGCGAAAATAAATAAATTAAAACTATTACCTATTAGTTTATAAGTAACTAAACTTACTTATTATATGATGTTATTCCTACTTTGGTTTAAGGTTAAACAACCTGAGAACATATCTCAAAGGCAATTAATGGAGATATGGAAAAAGGAGGCTGAAGCTGCGTTATCTGCTGTAAAAGCTGGTAAAATTAAAGGACTTTATAAGGTAAGTGGAAAGAGAGAAGTAGTTGCAATAATAGATGTAAACTCCCATGAGGAGTTAGATGAGATTTTAGAAACATTACCGATAATGAAGGAACTTGGTCATTCGGTTACAGTGGAAGTTACTCCAATACACCCATATGAAAATTTCTATGAATTGATGAAGAAGTTATCATAAAACAAATTTTATCTCTTTCATCTTATTTTTTCTACTTCTTAAAGAGTGTGAGAGTCACATCACCACTAATTTTAGAATTTTATTTCCCGTAACACCAGAGTTATAAAGAACTTCATTAAGTTATTGCTCTTTTAATAGCCTTTTATTATCAGTAATATCTACATAACTCTGCAATATCGGAAAAACTATCGATTATAAAGTATTGAAGAACAATTTCCTTTAACGTTAATCGAGATTTAGATTGCATTAAGCAGATTTTTCACATCAAGAATGACATTTTCAAAGATTTTCCAATTCCGATTTACATTTAAATTAACTGATAAAAAGTTAAAGGTTAAGTAGAAGTTATAAATAGGGAGTGAGAATTAATATAAATGAAATACATATACTGTGTTAAAGGAGATTATTTAATTCCTTGTACTTCTCCAACTTCTTCTGATGAATATTATATTTTTGAATACACAAAGGATTTACAACTTATTTTAACTAGATGCAAAAACGGAGAATGTAAAGAAATAGAACCGAATTATGTTTCTCTGAAATTTAATTTACCCGAAGCTTCTAAAGTTGAGGAACTTTTAAATAGACTTTCTACTTTCAGATCATTTTTACAAAAGTACAATCTCAAAGTATATTTCATGGAAGATACCAGTGTGTTAGAGGCTATCATAAATCCTAAACTATTCTATTATAAGTACCTTGCATTAAATAAAGATTTCAGAGATAAGGCAATAAGTCAACTTGAGAAATGGGTCTCACGATTTTTACTTTTTGTACGAGTGGTAGAAGAACTTGGAGTGATTAAGTTTATCGCCCATTTAGATAGTTTAGATGGTAGGTACGCTTTATGGGTTAAGGAAAATTTTGATGAGCCAAGTACTATTGTTTTGACTGAAAAAGAAGGTGAGATTAAGCTCTGGTTTGGTTTCAAAGATTGTGATCTCTATATTAAAAACAAAGAAATAGAAAAATGTTATAAAATAGAAAAATGAATTTAAATCTTTTTTCAGTGGAATTTCATATAAGTAGGTTTATAAGTTAGTAATATACAATATCAAATATGGAGAAGAGTATTCATGAGTTAGTAGATAAAGCTAAATGGACGAGTATCCACTCCTTAATGTTTGCCTCACTTGCTATAGGTTTCTTTATGTGGGGAGTTATATCATCAATAGCACCAATAGTATATCCCTCAATAAACAATGTATTTTTCCTTTTAACTCCAACATTTGTTACGATAGCTGGTAACCTAATATTACCCTTCTTCTCAGATAAAAGACTGGGGAGGAAAACTACATTTTTCATAACAATGACCTTATACTCCTTAGGCACACTACTCATCGCATTAGCCGCACTACTCTCTGGATTAAATGTAGATAACTTAGCAAAATTCCCTTACATTGCCCTTTTAATAGCAGGAATAGTTTTAGGTGTTTTAGGTGTTGAAGGAGAAGTTCCAGTTATGTTATCTTACACTGCAGAGATGATGCCTTTAGATAAAAGAGACATTATGTTAGTTTTGGCACCAAACTTTGATAATATTGGTGCTATGGTTGCAGCTTTAATAGGTTATATAACTTATAGTGCATCAAACTCCTTTTCAATACAACTTCTAGCACTTTCAATTGTTGCCTTTATAGGAGTAATTACTGCAATTATTATCAGATTGTTACTACCAGAGTCTGTTAGATGGTTAGTAGTAAAAGGAAATTTAAATAAGGCAGAAAAGGAAGTAGAGAAAATAGTTAGAAGTACTAAAGATCTGAAAGAACGAGAGGTAAATAAGAAACTTAGTTTAGGTGCTAGATATGCATTTTTAGCAATAATCGGAATCTCACAATATCTAACTTATGGATTAATGGCTTTCGTTGTTGCCGACTTTTACTTTTCTGGTGCTACTACAAGTTTTATCATCTTTATAGCGAATCTAGGTGCTAGTATAGCTGGGTTAATTGCCGGGGCATTAGTAACAAAAATTAAAACTAGAACTTTTGCCCTATTCTCTTATGTTGGAGGAGCATTAAGTATGATACCAATAATTCTACTAACTTCTAATTTTAATCTCATAGGATTTTATATCTTACTCTTCGCTAACATGTTATTCAGTGAATTCGCATGGGCAACTAGGACAATCTATGAACCTACTTTAATGCCAAATAATTTAAGGGCCTTTCTTATAGGACTAATTAGGCTAGCTCCAGTTACCGCTTATGCCATTTCAGTATATGTATTGGGAAGTTATTTGCAAGGACTCTCTACATATATTTGGTATAATACTGCATTATGGGTTATAGGTGCGATAGCAACAGTATTCTGGTTCTTCAGAGGACTAGATACAAACAATGTTAGTTTAGAAAAAATAGATTAAATATAGGTGTGGGGTCTTAATCCTGGTTCCCTGATATCTCTAGGATCCGCTAATTCCATTGCAATTCTATAAGCTAAACTTTCTTTTCCGAATTTTTCCTCAACTATTTCCATATCAATCCTTCTAACTTCTCTCTCATCGGCAATACCAATTAAGTGTAAGTATTCGTGAAGTAGTATGACGAATAAGTATTCATATTCATATCCTGCCCTCTTAGCCCTTAAATATTGTTGTTTATTTACATAAATCGTGTAATCACCAGCCCTTACGTAAGCTAATACTGTGTCTGGTAAATAATCAACGAGGGAGACACTAGCGTTAGGAGTATTCTTCCCTCTCTTTCTTAGCTCTTCTTTTATATCCTCTAATACTAGATCAATAGTTATAAGCGGGATTGGCATAATTAAATCTCGATTCCACGCTTAAAATATTTTGTTCTAAGTTGAATATTTTACCTTCCTACTCGATTAAAGATTTATGAACTATGATGTTATCATCATAGGTGCAGGACATAACGGTTTAGTCTCAGCAAACTACTTAGCAAAACATGGGTTAAAAGTCCTTGTTATAGAAGCTAGGAGTAAACCGGGTGGAATGGCTGATACTGCAGAGTACAAAGGGTTAAAATATAGTAAAGCCTCATATGTTTTAGGTCTATTCCCTAAAAGGATTGAGGAGGAATTGGGAATTTACTTCCCAGTTATAGACTCTCCTTTCGCTGACATATTTTTAACTGAAGATGGTGAAGTATTATATCTGTGGAGAGATGAAAAGAAAAGAATTGAAGAGTTCAGAAAACATGGAGAGTACAAATACGAAAAGTTAGATAGGTTAATTTTCAAACTAAAGAGAATTGTTGAGGAAAAATTTCTTTTCGTTACTAAGCCCCCTTCTATTGACGACTTCAAAAAAGCAGTTGAAAGCACAGAGTTAGAGATATTCCTTGAACCTACAAGAAAAGTTCTCTCAGAATATCTTGATAATAAGTTTCATGAGGCTTTAGCCTATGCATTCATGTTTAATTTACCAGCTTATATAATGGCTTACTATTTTAGTCTGGAGTGGAGAATTGTTAAAGGTGGAATGGGAAGTGTAGGAAAAGTCTTAGAGGAGAATGCTAAGAAACTAGGTGTAGATTTTATGTATGATACCAGAGTTGAAGAAATTGTAATAAAGAATGGAAAAGCTGAAGGTGTATCTATTAACAACGGTAAAGTAATTCAAAGTAAAGTAGTACTACATGCTGGGAGCCCAGTTCTACTAAATAGATTAACTAACGGTATGATAAGAGTTTATCATCCGAATTTTATACCAGGGTGGAGAAGATGGACCTTATTACTAAAAGAAGCACCTAAAGTACCAGACTTTATGAAGGATAATCTCGACTCTCTCTTCACGTTACCTTTTGGAGAAGTAACTATTCCTTCAGCTGTTGATCCTTCACTAGGATGCCATGTGATAACCAGCATGGGTGGTGATATTGAGGAAATTAAGGATTTCTTTAAGGTAAAAGAAGAAAGCGTAATTCACATCGACCTACTTACGGCTGATAAACTTGAAAAAGAGTATTTAGCACCTTTTGGTGATATGAACCATATGCCAATGACTCCAGAGTTTATGTTTGATGATAGACCCGTAAAGGGTTGGGGTTATACAACTCCTATAAAGAATCTTTATATTACGGGCTCTGGCACATATCCAGGTGGTCAAGTAACTGGGATTCCTGGTAGAAACGCTGCCATGAAAATTTTAGAGGATTTAATTCGGGAAAACACTTAATAATACTTTATCGTAACTTATACTCATGAAAAATGAAATTATAATTTTCTCTGTAATTTTTTCGACAATAGCACCGGCAATTTTAGCAACAACTCACCTATCTATTTATGTGGCATTACCCACATTTCTACTAGTCTTTGTAATAGCATATTTAACTTATTTACTTGTAAACGTTAAATGGGATTATAAAGGATTATATGCTTATGCACAAGATTTCCACCCACTTGTAGGATATATGTTCTTAGCAAGTTGGCTGGGAAGTTATTACCCTTACACAATTTATACTGCGATTTATATACCTTATTACGTACTTAACTTAGACGGGATTACAGCTGTTATAATCTCTCTAATGGTAGAAGTAATAATAGTCGTAGCATTACTTACAAACTTTTACTATATTTTCCCAATTATCGCTTTTTCACAGCTTGCACTAGCATTACCCTTCGGCTGGAAATTGGGATTAGGTGTAACGCCTCCAATTCCTTCACTATTCCTTGATATTCTTTCATCATCTGTTATAATAGTTTGCATAACTTTATCAACATTCATAAAGGCTGATAAAAGGTTTTCTAACTATATTCTCTATTCTGTACTTATAGGTGGTACCATGTTATTTTATAGTTCATTCCTATCACCCTCTAGCCTAGCTGTTTATGGAGAGGCTATAGGAAATTTCGGTCTCATTATGGCAGAATTCCTCATGATCAAAAACTTACTTTCTGGCTTACAAAGGGAAAATATAGTGAAATATCTAGCAATTGCATCAATTCCACTAGTTGGAATAGGTAATCTAAACTATACTCTGTTCTACAATACTCTAATAGTCCCTTCAGTGGCACTACTTTACGTAAGCTTATTCTTGTCATTTTTGTCAGTGTTTAAGTATTTTAACTCATTAAAGATTAAGATTTTGGGTAGTATAGCTTTATTCCTCTTTATTTACGGTGAATATAATGTTATAACAACATCAAAGGGATACCTTCTCTACGAGGCAATAGGTGCATTGATCTTATCTATTTTAATAGGAATTTCAGTGTATAGTAAAAGGAAACATTCATTCAACTCAATTAGAGATTTGGGTAAAAATTTTTAAACAAATTAAATCATCTTTAAATGATAAAAATGAATAAAAATATTTTAATTGCTATATTAACTATACTTATAATAGTTGCAGGAATAAGTGGGTATTTAGTAGGTAAAACAGAGAATGGTAATGCCACTAGTACTACAACAACTGTAACAAAAACAATAGAGCAAGTTGTTCCTTCTCCAGTTTCTGATCCAGCAAATTTAGGTAATGGCGAGGATTATCTGATTAATCCCGTATTTCCAGACCATACTATTGCTTCTCAATACGCCTACGTTACACCGGGAGAGGGTTTAGTTTTTATAGGAAACCCATACCTATCTGGAAATGGTTATTTAGCTGGCGCTAAAGGTGCTGCAGTGATAGCTTCTATGTTAGCTTATCAACCATTAACAGAATATAATTACTACTTATACATTAACTCGCCTTATTGTATTAACGTACCTGGTGCTGTGAAAACAGATTCTGCAACTGTAATGTATCTAGCTTCAATGTTAAATCAACAATCAGAACTAAATAAATCATTGTACTTCTTAGGTGATGTTGGTTTGGAAGGTTATATGTATTCAACCGGTGTAGTTTACCAAAGAATTGTACAATTATACCAAGGAGGGATTTATTATCTCGTAGTACCTCAAATGATGGCATTAGCTGAAGGTCAAAATTACCAAATGGCTTTACAATTTGCAAAAGAACACCATGAAGTGCTCTACACGGTTTCTTCAATACCTCAAATATACCAGATAACCACTGGAAGTAAATTACCAACTCCTTCTGGTTACATAGACTTTCCAATAAACTTTAGTATTGGTTATCTATATCTAGAACATCTTTACCAGCAACTTTACAACAGCAGTACTAATGTAACGGCTAAGCAATTAGCTCAAAAGTATTGGAGTGAAGCACAGAAATTAGCAAATGAAGGAAATTATACGGCATTCTATTTCTTACCTAACCCAGCAGTAGAAGCAATACAGATCTTATATCAACCTTACTACAACTTATCTTTAGAAGTGCAAGAGGCAATCAATAATGCAAGTACCTTAAGCAATTTATGGAAAATTGAAACAGCATCAGAGGCAGCGTATTTATCACATGGAAATATAACGGAACAAATACTCGCAAATGCATGGGCTGCTTTAAGTTTATCAATTAATGTAGGACCAACAATAACGCCATATGGATTTTATCAAGGGTTATATAACGCATTCTTGACTGATTTATATGCAGCAGAGTACCTAGATGCTGTAACTAACTCCCATTATGGAAACATCACTTTACTAATTCAAATCTATAGAAATCCAAATGTAATATATGACTTTGGTTTCTTTACAAATTATTATGCGATGATGGCTATTCAATTTAGAGACTACTTCCTAAAGCAACTTAATTCAACAGACCAAGCTGTAGTACTAAATTCAATATACTCTTATATGGCTAATGAGACACAAATACTTGAAAATGCAGCAGCTTATTTCGATGGACCATCTATTGTTGGTTATATGATGATGAATTATGGATTACAAACACACAATCTTGATCTACTATATTACTCAATGCCATATATAAGATTTGTAATGAATACTGAAGAACTAACGTGGTATATCTAAGTTAAATTTTTTTATTTGTTCATGTAATTAAAAGATCAAATCTTTAGAGGCGTGAATATTTCGTCTATAAGCATTATCATATAACCGGCTAATTTTAATATTTTACGAGTTCACATCATAGAAAATGAGTTTTAATCATTAATAATAAATTAGTTCTCATTAATTAGATAATAAAAATAATTATATTTTACTTTATTTCATTACTTACTACATAGTTCTAATAAAGGGTTATAAATGATATTCATTCAGGTACTCTCTCCAGTACGTTCCCTCCATCATTGGATTCAATACTCTTATGTAAGGTCCATATACTAATGTATCTAGTACTTTATCGTGGATTTGCCTTACCTCTGGGTATATCAATACTCTCCCAAGACCGAACATAAGTGCATTAGTATCACTCCACTCTGTATGAACAATATACCTCTGAGGTCTATTTCTGAATTCTGGAGCTTCATAAATTGTTACTGGTTCTGGTACATCCATTCCGTTAGCTGTCTCTAATATTTGATGAAATCCTTTTGCGTTTAGTTGTAAACTTCCTAAAGGTGATACTCCAATCTCTTTAAGTATCATCCCTCCTAGGAATCCTGGAGCCGATCTGAAAGCTTCAAGAGTTTTTATAGCATATTCCTCAAATTGATTCTCTAATCCCTCTTTTACTATATGCTCTCCGAAGGCAACAACTCTCTTTCCGTAAGGTTGAGAAATTGGAGGAATAGATACAGCTTCTCCAGCGGCAAACTTCTTACCTACCATAACTGTGAAATCCGTCATTTCTGTATTAAGAGGCATATTGGCATAAACTATTTCATATAAAGGTTCATAAGGTCCCCAAATCATTTGGTCTGCACATTGTAGACATAACCTAAAGAGATTAGCCCAGTTCTGTTTATGCATTTCCTCATGATCTTTCCAATTCTTCCAAAAGGTATATTGCATTAACATCAAGCTGTGCATTTCTTGGCTCATTTCCATTTTAGCACCTCCCCATCTAGTCCCTAGAGGTACTACACCTATCTGTACATGATTTTGGAATCCCACAAACCCTGGATGTCTTGCTGTGACCATGCATACTTTAGGTCCTACTTTTCCAAAAAGTTCTAACGTTTTAGGATCATTTCTTACTTCTACCATGTTTATTGCTACATATGGTTTCGGCATATTTGGTCATTACATTATTTTGATTTAAAGTTAATAAACACGTTATTCTTTTTCATTTAACTCTGTTAAAGTAAGTATTTTCCTCATCTACAGAATTTTATAAATATATTTTTTTGTTGACTTAGTTTATTTCAAATTTAATAGATAAACATATTAGCCCACAATTACACATATTATTTATGGACAAAAGATTCTACGAACAATTACTAACTTCAAATAATAAATATGATAGATTAGATGGGTGGAGAAAAGCAGACTTATTATATAAATCCATAGATCTTAAATCGTATAAGGAATACTTTTTAGAATTATTAGAGGATGAAGACATAGACATAGCTTTGCATGCATGGCAAATGCTACCTCAATTAATAAAGCTTAATATAATAGATAAAAATGAATATGATGAGAAAAAGCTAGTAAGGGCATTGAGAGAAGGAGATATAAACGCCTGGTGGATAGCATATGATTTATGGAAAGAGAGAATAATATCCTTGGATTTACTTAAGTCGAACATAGAATACTTTGAAAAATCCCTAAGATCAGATCCTTTAACGAGAATAAGTGCATGGAGCTTACTCCCTTACTTCTTGGAAGTAGGATTAATTGAAAAACCAGATAAAGATTATCTTACTGAGTTGCTTGAACAGCCACTTAATATACACATCAAGGTCAACGTAGTATATTTGATCCTAGAACTTAAAGAAAAAGGTATTATTAATAACGTGAACGTAGATGCTATTAAGAAAGTGATAGAAGACCCTAATTTCATAAAATTATCAGAAGCATATGAAAAAGATTGGAGAAAAGCTCTCCAATATATACACGATAAGAATATTATTAGGGAACAATAAAGAATCTCTTCAATAGCAGTTTTATCCAAAAATACTCATTAGACCTTTCTTTCTAACAACTCACCAGTAAGCTTATTACCTATAGTATGTATATAGCATATATGAAAACCATAATGATAAGGGATGACGTATATAAGAAACTCCTTGAGATTAAAGGTGATAAAAGCTTTAGTGAAATAATTGAAGAACTAATAGAGGAATCATTAAGTGTGAGAAGGAAAAAGATTGAAAAATACTTTGGAATTCTCAATGAGGAAGAAGCAAGGGGGTTAGCTAAAGAAATTGAAGAAATGAGGAAGAGGACTGATGAAGATATTGCTAGAAAGCTCAGCAATTATTGAATATTTAAAGGGAAACAAAAAGGCAAAAGAAATTCTAGATAAGGCTGAAGATTTTTATGTTAGCTCATTAAGTGCATATGAGATATTATTAGGTAAAATTAATGAAAATAAAATATTAGATTTTCTATCAGCATTTAAAATTTTAAGCATTACCTTAAAAGATTCTCTGATAGCCTCAAGGATTTATAAAAGATTGAGAGATAAAGGAATGCTAATAGGATCTTTTGACATATTAATAGCTTCTCAAGCTATTAATAGAGATTTAACCCTTGTAACTAAAGACACAGATTTCCTAAGAATAAAAGAGGAATATAAAAATCTCAAGTTATTTATGCTTTCATAATTAGACGCAAAGGCAAAGAATTTCTGTTTGAAGATTTAACTCTTTACTTTCGCTAGTAATCATGTTACATTATTCTTATTCCCCTCAAGCTCCTTAACTAAGTTGATAATTTCGGCATGTACAAAGACTTGAGGGAAATTACCAGTAAATTCTTTCTTCTCAACATCTGCATGTTCTCCTATAAGCTTTAAGTTCCCTGCTATCTCTTCTATATTAGAGATTATATTCTTTGCTTCTTCAATTCTTCCTAGCCTTACATAAACTCTGGCTAACCATAATGTAGTTAGAAGAAACGGATGTTTAGCTTCTCCCATAAAATCGGTCTTATATCTCTTAACGAAGTTACCGACTTTAAGTTCCTTCTCTATCTTGGACAAAGTGTTTAAGAACAGCATATCTCTTTCGTTCACAAAACCGTATAGAGGTGCGGAAAGTATTGATGAATCAACGTCTTCGCTTCCAGCAAATCTTGCAAAATAACCATTCGTTACACAGTTTTCTAAAATCCATTTCCTCAATGATTCTCTACTTTCTCTCCATCTATCTTCTTTGCCTATATGTTCTGCGAGTTTCCCAGCTCTATCTAAGGCTACCCACATCATTATCTTAGAGTGCGTATAATGCCTGGGTTCACCTCTGTCCTCCCATATTCCTGAGTCCTTTAATAACCAGTTTTCGGAAACCCAATCTGCAATATATTCAACTTTATCAAATACCTCCTTTACATACACAATGTCTCCGGTTTTTTCAAAGTATTTATAAAGTGCGTTTAAGAAGAATCCCTCCACATCAAGTTGTATTTGTTTTGATGCAGCATTGCCTATTCTAACGGGTTTCGAGTTCTTATATCCAGATAACCACATTAATTTAACTTCTGGTGGAGGTATTGTACCTTCTATAGTATATAAAGGATAATAGAAAGGTTTTGACGTGAAATTGATCAAGGATAGAAGGAAATTGATTATCCTTCTAGCCTCTACAATAAACCCTGCATTAATCAATGCCTCAGCCGTAATTGACGAATCTCTAACCCAAGCAAATCTATAATCCCAATTTCTTGAACCTCCAACAACTTCGGGTAAAGAAGTAGTGGGGGCTGCAATTGATGCTCCAGAAGGAGAATAAATTGAACCTAAAAGAACGAAAACAGATGATTTGTAAAGGTCTTCATATATGCTTGACTTAACTTCAAAACTTTCCCAATATTTTATAGTTTTCTCGAAAGGCTTCTCAAAATCTAATCTTAAATTCTTCCCTCTTTCACTTAAAGCTCCGTGCTCCACATCTGTAGAATAATTAGCTACTAAAAATCCCTTCCCTTCAGAAAACTTCCAGGTGAAAGGCCCTTCCCTTTTAACTTTTCCATCCCAGCTATAGAGAAAAGCCACGCAATCCCTACCCTTAGAGTTGATAAACCTATCCTTTAGTATTATTGGTCTGTACAACGCGTATCTAAAGAAGGGTTTGAAAACTACTGAAAATGGAACTTCACTTTCAACCTTTCTTATTATTACAGTTTCACCTAAGGGTAATAAATCAGTAATTTTAATCATTCCTTTTTCTGTATAAACTTCTGTAGTTAACACCAAAGGATGTTCATAATACTGCTTTATTTGAGATTCTTTCTTCACTACTATAGAGAACTCTCCCCCGTCTTCATCTAGTAGCCTAGCAAATATTGAAGAAGAATCAAACTTAGGAACTGGAAACCAAACTATTGAAGTACCTTGTATAATTGCAGAGGTTATCTGGTTTGAGATAAAACCTAATTTCACGTATGAAATTCTAGTTTGTAAAATAAATACCTTTCCTAAAACCTTTATTTTCGTTAATTCAGTAGTTAATATATGAGTGAAAAAGAGGAAATATTGAGAAAGATTAAGACTCAGGAGCTAGCTGAAGCTTTCAATAAAGTCGATAGGTCTTTATTCCTTCCAGAGAACTTAAAGGATTATGCATATGCTCATACACACGAAGCTCTGCCTATTCTACCGGGTATAAATACTACTGCTCTTAACTTGGGAATTTTTATGCTAGATGAGCTAGACCTTCATAAGGGACAGAAGGTTCTTGAAATAGGAACAGGGATAGGATATTATACTGCTTTAATTGCTGAAATTGTCGATAAAGTTGTAAGCGTAGAAATAAATGAGAAAATGTATAACTATGCTTCCAAACTCCTCTCTTATTACAATAATATAAAACTTATACTTGGAGATGGGACTTTAGGATATGAGGAAGAAAAACCCTACGACAGAGTGGTCGTTTGGGCAACAGCACCTACGCTTCTTTGTAAACCTTACGAACAGCTTAAAGAGGGAGGAATAATGATTTTGCCAATAGGAGTTGGGAGAGTGCAGAAACTTTACAAAGTAATTAAGAAAGGAAATAGCCCTTCGCTTGAGAACCTAGGGGAAGTTATGTTCGGAAGAATTGGAGGTCTTTACGGTTTTTATGATGATTATGATGATATTGAATTTAGAGTTAATAAATTAGAAAGACAAATAAAGTCAATATTAGATAATTTAGTAAAGAAAACTTAATTTTTTTAGCATTAGATAAGGCACTCTTCAGTTAGTAGTTTAAGGAAATTCCCTTACCATAAAAAATTATAATATTTTTTCATGAACCAATAAATACTTTGAATTTATTCCCTTACTTTATTTAGTTTATCAGAAACAATTTTTCAGTAAATAGGACAATATTTCTTAGATTTGTTCAACGTCATGTAAAAATGTAGCGATTTTCCTATAAATGCTATTCAGTTTTTCTTGTTCTCTTATTTTATTTGCTATTAAAAATAGATTTACAAGCTATATTCCTTAATTAAATCTGATTACGCATAGATTAACATAATGTGAATAGTTAAGTACTTTCAACGGGTATTTTAGTTAGAGAAATTTTTCTGTTTAAACCTACAATATCGACTTTAATGGTTAAGCTAAGTATTTTCTCAAAAGATACGTAGTCTTTTAGTTTACCCGAAAAGAGTTCCCACCAGAAGTAGGAAAAGTAATCAGCAATCTGCAGAGGAACACTCATATAACTCCTTCCATGTTTCGATAATGACACCCTAAAAGATTTTCTAACAATCCTCTCTAACAAATCATCAAATATAGGATTATCGTAAAACGCAAACGTAGAGTTCTCATTAAAATTAAAACTCTTAATAAATATTTTTTGTCAACTTTGTTCCTGTCAAGTAGTATGACAAAACGCGGGGCAAGCCTCGCCTTTTAAGGCGGGGTAAAGTTTTTAATCTTAGCTTAAAACTATTAATAAAGTGCGGGGAAGCCCACAAAGGTGGGCATACTGAAGATATGTGTCCCCGCACAGAACTACATATCCCCGAGTCCCCAAGAGCCAAGAGCAGAGGGCAACTCTTGGTGAGGGATAGGGGTAATGGGCTGAAGACCCAGCCCGTGGTCTACCGCTGGATGAACGGAGCGGGGTGGGTGCTTTACGCACCCACTAGCTATGAAGTTGTGAGGATGAAGGTGGTAAACCACAAACCTATGAACCGCCCTAAGGGAACCCTCGCCCTTTAGGGCGGGGGAGGAGGTCAGTAATAAAAACCTTTATGTTATTTTTAGGTATTGATACTTCTGGAGACCACGATCCTATATCACCCTATGTTATAAGTATAGTAGTCTCAGATGATAGTAATTCGATAGAAGAGACAAAATTCGGTAAGGCTTTTAAGGAGATTAAACGGACATTAGGAAAAGATTATATTATTCACGCTACTAACGACTCAGAGAAAATTAGAAGGTTAGTGATAGATGTATTTGAGAAATACGAAATAGAATCCTTCATACTGACCTCCTTATATAAAACATATTAGTCAGATCTGCGTAATACAGATCTGACTGGGGTTGAGGCCGTTGACTTCCTTGGGCTCAAAGCTCGACGGGGAGCTTGGCCCGCCTCCAAATTCGTACCGGAAGTTGGGCTTGAAGCTCGAATAAAACATAAGGGTGAGTATATATGGAGGCCCCAGTTGCAGGAATAGATATATCAAAAGATAAATTAGTAGTGTATTTCCAAGGTAAATTATATGAGTTTCCTAATAATAAGCAAGGGTTTGAGGGAGTAAAGCAAATCTTGCCTAAGGGTTGCAAGATAGGTATTGAAAGTACTGGAGTTTACCACATTAACTTGGTTAAGTACTTGGGTAATGAGTATGATGTTAGGATTATTAACCCCTTAGTACTCAAGAGGTTTAAGGATTTTAGGGGTAAAAAGAGTGATAAGAATGATGCTAAAAAGCTTGCGGAATTAGTTGTTAATATGGGTAGTGTAACTAATGAGGCTAGGGAGTTAACAAGCCAATGGGATTTTGTGACAAGAAGTATTGTTAGGGTTAAGAATAGGTTGAGGAGGGATTTAATCCTCTTGGGTTATAGGGATAGTTTGTCCAAGGAGAACTTGAATGAGGTATTGAGAGGGGAGGATAATGTAGTGTTGTCTGAGGTTAGGTTTCTTTTAGGGGAACTGGAGAGGCTTGAGGGTAGGAAGAGGGAGATTGAGGAGGAGCTTGAGAATTTTGTTCCCAAGGATAGTTTGATTTTCACTATTCCGGGTATTGGTAGGACGCTGGGTTGTATTATTTTGGCTAGGGTTGGTGATGTTAGGCGTTTTTCTGATAAGAGGAGGTTTGTTGCTTATTGTGGTCTTGATCCGGTTGTTGAGTCTAGTGGGAAGGGTGTTGTTTCAAGGGGTATTTCTAAGAAAGGTGATGCTGTTTTGAGGAGGGCTTTTTATCTTGCAGCTTTAACTGCTATTAGGGTTAACCCTGTTATTAAGCGTTTTTATGAGGAGCACAAGGGAAGGTTGAGGGGTAATAAGTTGATTATTGCTTGTGCAAGGAAGCTTGCTGTTATTACTTGGGCTGTACTGTATTATAATAAGCCCTTTGATGCTGGCGAGTGATAAGGAGAGTCTTGTTTTTCAGAAGTAGTGTGGACTATGCTTGATTTTCGATGGAAAGGTTTTTATACCGGAAGCTCCACACTCCCGGAAGCTTCAGACTCTTGTTATTACAAGAAAATATCACTACTTTACAAGAATATTTAGTCAAATTATTTTATCCAATTTTTAACTCCACTGAATTATTTTCTGGGTGATGAAATTGGGGTCTATGGTATAAATTCATTAGCATACTACTTTATGGGATGCTTCTAATCTTCTTAAATTTTAGATTCGTAAATTTTTGTTAAATTCAAAATCAAGCGTTAATTTAAAAGCAAAGTTTAACGTTATCTCTGATAAAAATTTGAATGATCCACAAAACATTAACTTACTTAATCCTTATAAAGATAAAATCCTACATAAATTCATACATATATTTTTGGAATATAACAAAGAAGATTTATAGTTAAATGGCTATATTACGAGAGTCGTACAATATCTTATAAAACAAAAATTTCCTATCAAATCAACAGATAATATTTTGCAAACTTTTTATTATATAAAAAATTAAAAAATATTTTAACTTTCTCTTTAATACATTAATTCTTCGTAGTATATCTTAAATAAATCATTAACATATGATTAACGAAATCATGAAATAAAAAATCATATGGTTTCAATATATAATGATGAAATTTCTGTATAGTTTTCTGGCTTTCTATCTCTTAAGAATGGAGCTTTTTTCCTTCTTTCTCTAATAAAATCAAGATTAACATCGACTATTTCATAACCTTCTTGGCTACTCATTTCTTTTAATATATTTCCTGTAGGATCTGCTACTAAACTTTTGCCAAAATAATCTATTTCCTTACCTTGGAAAATTTCTGGAGTCCTATTTACTCCCACGACGTATATTGTGTTAAATGCAGCATGAGCTCTTAATTCTAGTTCCCAGGTTTCGGGATAAAAGTTTGTTGTAGTAGGTATTGTAACTATATCTGCACCCTTCAGTGTTAGTATTCTAACACCTTCAGGAAAATGACGATCATAACATATTACTGCCCCAATCTTATATCCTCCGAAATCGAATACTGGATATTCTTTCCCTGGTTTGAAATAGAACTTCTCATAGTAACCAGGCACTTGAGGTATATGAGTTTTCCTATATTTACCCAATACCTTGCCATCTTTTATGAAAATAGCTGTATCATAATATATTCCTTTAATTTTTTTATCTTCTTCAAAGATAGTTATTATCATACCTATTTTGTACTGTTTAGAAAATTCAGCAAAAACTCTTACCGTAGGCCCGTCTTCTGGCTCTGCTAAATCGAAGAATTTTGGATCTTCTGTAGCGGGGAAATATTGTGTTGTAAATAACTCGTTATATACTATTAGTTCTGCTCCATCTTTAACTGCGGCCTTTGTATACTCTAGAGCTTTCTGTATATTTGCTTCCTTAGATTCTACACTTCCCATTTGTATCATTGCAATTTTAACCATGTGTTTCATCTCTTACTGTATTAATTTCTTCATCAACACTAGTTCTCCTTTTTGTTACTTTCTCCAATACTTCGTACGTTGTCATCTTCTTCGCAGCCAACCCTCTCATATCTTCGATAGCTCTATAACCTTTTCTCTCCATAAAGGATTCCAGTTCTTTTTTCCACTCATTTATGAATTCAAATCCTTTAAGAATAGTATAAGTAACAGACTGAACTGTAGTAGCTCCCATCATTATATATTCAACAGCATCTCTCCAATCAAATATTCCTCCTACTCCACTTATCTGTAAAGAAGTTGATGTATAAATCTTTGATACCGCAGCTAAACCTATTGGTTTAACTGCTGGGCCTGAGATTCCGCCATATCCAGAATAACCATTAATATCTGGTAGTGGTTGAGCTCTCTCTATGTCAACCGCTATTACACCATTAACGGTATTAATTGCAGTTACTGCCTTAGCCCCCGCATTCTCAGCTGCTTTTGCTGTCTCTCTAATATCTGTAATATTTGGAGTTAATTTAGCTATTACCGGTATTCCTACGGATGATACTACTTCTTTAGTATATTCTTGTACAAGATCCGCATGCTGTCCTATGAATGCCCCAGTTCTTTTTTCTGGTTCTCCATGAGGACAACCAAAGTTTAACTCTAGCATATCAGCACCCCTATCTTCTGCCCATCTTGCTAACCTAATCCATTCAGAGTAATCTGGACCTCCCATTATACTTACTATAATGGGAGCACTTTTCCCTATTTCAGATTTTATTACTCTTAGATATTTATCCCATACTTCTAAGGGATCTTCTGTTATCAGTTCTAAGTTTTCAAATGCTATTATTTCTCTATTCCTTCTAATTGTAGCATACATAGGTCTTACTGATTTTCTAACTATTGAGTCCCCTATAGTTTTAACAACTACTCCTCCCCAACCTGCTCTTATTGCCGAAATTATTTTTGGAGGATTCCCAGTTGTTGGACCAGAGCCTACTAAAAAAGGATTTGGAAATGTTATTCCTTGGAAAGTTACTGATAGATCTATCATTATATAAATAATTTAATTGGACAAAATAAATATTTATCTATTATTTAGCTTAAATAGTTTCCAATTCAACAATTTTATTCCCTTTTTTGCTTAAAAAAATCCATTATTAATGACAGTATGATTTATAAAGCAATTAAAGCTATATGGTATTCTGATGGTCTATGATTTAATTCTGAAAAATGTAAAAGCATTTACCGTATCAGGACCTTTCGAAGGAGATATTGCAATAAAAGATGGTAAAATAGCCAAAATAGGAGGAGATATACAAGAACAAGCAAATAAAGTAATAGACTTAACTGGAAAGTATGTTGTACCAGGTTTAATAGATGGTCATACTCACATGGAATTTCCCTTTATGAAAGAAGTTACCGCAGATGACTTCTATTATGGTACTAGAGCTGCAGTTGCAGGAGGCGTAACTACTATTGTAGATTTCATAACTCCAGCTAAAGGTCAAGATTTATTAAGTGCATATGAGCAATGGAGGAGTAATGCTGATCCTAAAGTCATTTCAGATTATGGTCTTCATATGATTATACGAGAGAGTAATACTAAAATTCTTGAACAAATCCCAGAAATAATAAATAAGGGGGTAGTGAGTTTTAAGTTATTTATGGCTTATAAAAACGAGTTTATGCTATCAGATGGGGAATTATATAAATTAATAAAAAGGATTAATGATTTTGGTGGTGTAATAGGTATACACGCAGAAAACGGAGAAATTATTAATGAATTGATACAACAATTCGTTTCAGAGGGCAAGATAGAGCCTATATATCATTATTATTCTAGGCCCGACATAATGGAAATAGAGGCTACAAACAGAATAGCGTCTATCGCAAGTATGCTAGGTAAAGACGTTAAAATGTATATAGTGCATACGTCTACTGGTGAAGCGGTAGATATTATGTCATCCTATAGAAAGCAAGGTTTCAAGTTTTATAATGAAACTGTTCCTCACTATTTAACTTTAAACACTGATTTCTTAAAGAGGCCTGATGGTTACAGATATGTTATGAGTCCTCCTTTAAGAAGTGATGAGCAGAGAACTAAATTATGGATGAGGTTAGCCTCTGGTGACATTTTTACTGTAGGTAGTGATCATTGTGTATATTCTGATGCTCAAAAGAAGAGGTATAGAGAGGAAGTGCCTCCTTTCCATGAGATTCCTAACGGAGTACCAGGTACTGAAACTATTCTACCTATCCTATTCTATTATGGTGTAAAGAAGGGAATAATAGGTATGGAAAGATTTATTGAAGTTACATCTTATAATCCTGCAAGGCTATTTGGTTTATATCCAAGAAAGGGAACTATAATGCCTGGCTCTGATGCTGACTTTGCAGTAATAGATCCTAATAGAAAAGTTAGGATATCTGCAGATGTTCTTCATAGTAATATTAACTACACGATATATGAAGGAATGGAAGTAGAGGGATGGAATATTATGACTATAAGGAGAGGAGAAATAGTTTATGAAGAAGGTCAAGTAATAGGCAAAAAAGGAAGCGGTAAATACATACCAGGCAAAACACCCGTTTTAGTGTGATGGAAAATGACGGAAAAGGTTATAGATAGAGTGTCTATAACAAAATACTACCCAGAAACGGGTCAAGTAGAACTTACGGAGACTTTTCCAAATGAAAAATTCCTATGGAATGCAGATATACATCCAACACCTGTCAAAAATAGAAACTGGGGTGCATTTACATTTTTTATGATATGGGTCTCAATGGTTTTTATAATTCCAAGTTGGACATTAGCTAGCGTGGGTTTAGTATTTGGATTAAATATTATCCAGTCGATATCTCTAGTATTTTTAGGAAACGCTATTGTTCTTATTCCTATGATTATCCAATCACATGGAGGGGCAAGATATGGACTAGCAGAACCTCAATTAACTAGGTCAAGATGGGGAGTTTATGGTGCAATGTTTCCTAGTTGGCTAAGAGCTGTAATAGGAGCAGGTTGGTGGGGAATAGAAAGTTATATAATCACTGAAGCAGCAACGGCAATTTATGCAATATTATCTGGAAAATTAAGTGTGGTAGCATATACCGTAAGTCATTATGCTGACTATCCGTTTGTTTTAAGCAAAGATTTTCCTGGAGTATTTTGGGCAACTTTCGTTATAGTCATTTTATTACAGATATTAGTTTTCTACTTTTCTCCCATAAAGAAATCTCAGCCTTTATTAAAATGGCTCGCGAGAATTGGAGGTTTAGTAGTATTAATTGCATTCATTGTAGTATGGACAACTTTTATGAGTAGGGTAGGTTGGTCAGTTAACATATTTACATTATCCTCTTCAACTTCTTCTGCTTCGATACTTACAATATTAGCTTTTCTTAACGCTAACATAGCTTATTGGGCAACCATGGCAATAACCATGCCAGACTATGTCAGATTTGCA
Source organism: Sulfurisphaera tokodaii str. 7 (assembly GCF_000011205.1). Lineage (NCBI taxonomy): Archaea > Thermoproteati > Thermoproteota > Thermoprotei > Sulfolobales > Sulfolobaceae > Sulfurisphaera > Sulfurisphaera tokodaii. The sequence continues at coordinate 1,109,629 of NC_003106.2, read as the reverse complement.
AAAAGTCAATTTTCGCAAATAGCAGGACAAGCTCCTATGCCACTATTAATGTTAATAGTGGCTGTTATGGGCTCTATGACTACTGCAGCTGCACTAAAACTTTATGGGATACCAATATGGGATCCAATAGTTTTGGTAACTTTACATATGTCGAGTCCCGCTAACATATTAATACTCTTATCGTTTATACTAGCGACATTCTTAGTAAATGCTTTTGCTAATGCTATAGGCCCTGCCTATGATATAGCAAATACTTTTCCCAAGTACTTATCCTGGTTCAGAGGTTCATTAATAGTAGTAGCAATATCATTAGCATTAGGAGCATGGACCTATTACGGTAATGCATATAGTTATATAGACAGTTGGTTATTAACTTATGGTGGACTTTTAGGTAGCATTGAGGGAGTAATAATGTTTGATTACGCAATCGTAAGAAGATTTAAATTTGACTTAGCTGATATATTTTTAAGTAAGGGAAGATTTCGATACTGGAAAGGAATAAATCCAGCTGCAGTAATAGCTTTTATAATAGTTGCAGCAATACTCTACTTGCCTTATCCAGGAGAGAGTATAGCATTAGATAATTCATGGTTACTATCATTCTTGCTTTCTGGTGCGATATATCTTCCTCTAATGAAATACTGGATAATACCAAAATATCAACCAGAACTAAAGGGATCTTTATTGCATGGATATTACTCAGAAGATACACTAAAAATTTTTAAGATGATAAAGGCAGAATAAACCAAGATTTAAATCTTCCTTTTTTCTGTTACACTGTCTTATATTATAGAGGTTTTTATATAATAAGTTAAATTATCTACATAGTACATTTTACTTTAAATTATACAAAAAATTATTTTATTTGTTGCTTGTACAGGTTGAATATTAAATAGCATTGGGCAATTCACGGCCCCTACATAGGTTTTCCCTTATATGTTCAATCTATTGGTATTCTTATACTTTTTCTTCCACTCAATTCTTTGATCGAGATTGTTTTGATCGTGTGTAGTATTTCTTTTATGTGGTTATTCTTCTACGTAGTTCCTTACTGTTTGTGGTGATATTCCTTTGCATTGTTTTCTATTGAATCCCTAGTAAGTGCTGCTGTTATAAGTGTTTTCTTTACTTTATCAGCCTTTGTCCCCTTGAAGTTTATGAGAGAAAGTGTTTTTGGGCGGATGGAGTCCAAAACTATCAAGTGTTATTCCCACTAAGGTAATACCACTCCATCCACCTTAACTTTTTCTCTTATTATAAAATTTTCTGAATCGAGGGATTAATTATTCTTTGAAATTATTTTTGTAAAATGAATTTGGGAGGGACTGTTCTCATGAAGTCATGAAATTCTATAAATATTTGTAATATTATATCAGTTTATTTCTAATATACTGTATTCTCTTCAAGTAAGCCTCATTTAAAGGAGTTTTCTCCCTTGAATAAACTACCGGGTACATGACGTTTAACAAGCCAAGACTATAGTTAACCATCCTCCTACTCCTATTAACAGCCCTTGTATCCCTTGCTAGCCTAGCTAGGTGAGCCCTACAGTAAGAATTATAACTTTCCACGGTGTACTTCTTACTTACAACGTGATTGTTGAGTACTTGGTAAACTGAGTAATCATCAGTGTAATATACTTTGCTCTTGGGTATTCAAGAGGTAACTGAAAGTCCTATAACCCCTATCACCCGTGGTGAAGAAGGGTACACCATCTTGCAACGCATTCCATATCCACAAGTTCTCCCTTTTTGGACCGTGTAAGTCCAACTCTCATCAATTACCGTGGATTTTGCTGTGAAGTTCTTTAGTTGTTCTTGTAGGATTAATAAGTGTGCGTATACCTCTATCCCCTTCCTCTTTATATTGTTGTTAATGGTTTTCCTTCAACCCTTGCTATTCCTCTCATACTCATTCTGTTAGTGTACTCTTTCAATATCCTTTCCTTTTATTCTTTACCCATCTTGTGTTTTTGTAGAATGTTCTTCCGCTGCACTTGTATTTTGTTTTTCCTCTAGATGAACCATTCTTTACTATTTTGTTTGATTTGCATGAGAGACAAGGTGGTTTTTCCTTCTCTTCTCCTCTTTACTCCGAGTTTTTTAGTATAGTGTTGATGGTGGTATTCCTAGCTTGGTGACTTGTACTCCTAGTAGGTATGCTGCTATTGCGTAAGCAAGGTCTTCTAAATCTGTTTTATTAGCTTAAATTCCTCAGAACCAAAAGTATTAATTGTGCAAGGGTTACGAGGTCCATCTTGTAACCCCCATATAACCTCGTGACCCTTACACATAAGTTTTTCTAAAATAATTTTTACTCTTTACACTTCTAGCTCTTCTTAGTGAATCACATTAGGAAAAACTATTTTTATGAATATCATAATATTTTTACAAACAATTATCGAATTTGATGACTGTTTGAGAACAGTCCCATTTGGGATTTAGGATATAGATTAGTGGAAAAGCTGTGAATATTTTCTTTTTACGCATAGAGTTACATCAAATGAACTCAAATTCTTTAGGACATAAATATCTATTAAGCTATTGTAGTATATTATATATTTATTAATTTTCTAATTTTATTATAAAAAAACAATAAACAATAAAATATATCTATTATTTTTTATAATTAGATTTTTTCTAACATATCGGAACGAAAAATATATATGGTATACAATATCTAAATTACCGCGAAAAGGTATGTTATTAGAAGAAGTTCAGAAAAATTATGGTAAACTAAAACTGTATATTGATGGCCAAAGAGTCGAATCTAAAACTGAGATATGGGGAAATGTTTATAATCCAGCTAAGGATGAAATTATTGCTCAAGTTCCCTTTTCTACAAAGGATGAGACTAAGGAAGCTATTCAGTCTGCTCAAGAAGCTTTTGAAAAATGGAGAGAGCTACCAATTACTGATAGACTTCAGTATTTGTTTAGGATTAAATTCAAGTTGGAGGAATATTATGAGACCTTATCAAGGATTATTACCCAGAACCATGGTAAGACTATCCAGGAGGCTAGAGGCGAATTAAGAAGAACTATTGAAAGCGTTGAAAGTGCAATTTCAGTTGCTTATACATTAGCTAAAGGTGAACATATGGATCAAGTTTCTCAAGATATTGATGAAGTTAGTATTAGAGAACCATTAGGTGTTTTCGGCATTATTACTCCATTTAATTTTCCAGCTATGGTTCCCTTCTGGTTTATTCCTTATGCCATAGTGCTAGGTAATACTGTCGTTGTTAAACCTTCTGAAATTACCCCAGTTACTATGGATTATGTTATTAAGATTTTTGAAGAAGTTAAACTTCCCAAAGGTGTTATCAATATAGTTCATGGAGCTAAGGATGTTGTTGATGAATTTCTAGAGAATAAGTTTATAAAAGGAGTAACTTTCGTCGGATCAACTAAGGTTGGGAGATATGTTTACGAAAAAGCTGGATTGAATGGTAAGAGAGCTATAGTCCAAGCGGGTGCAAAGAACTTTATTGTAGTAATGCCAGATGCTGACCTAAATAAAGTCATTCCTTCTATTCTCTCGGCCTTCTTTGGTAATGCAGGACAGAGATGCTTGGCTGCTGCTAACCTCGTTATTGTTGGAGATGTATATGATGAAGTTAAGAGAAAGTTTGTAGAGGCTGCAAGAGGGCTTAAATTGGGCTATGGTTTAGATGAAAGTGTTGACATGGGACCTGTTGTCACTAGAGATGCTAAGAAGAGGATTTTGGGATATATTGAGAAAGGTGTTGAAGAAGGAGCTAAGTTAATACTTGATGGTAGGAATTTTAGAGTTGAGGATTATCCCAACGGATATTTTGTAGGACCTACAATATTTGATGAAGTCACCCCAGAAATGGTTATAGCTAAGGAGGAGATTTTCGGTCCAGTAGCTTCAATAATTAGGGCTAAGAGTTTAGATGAGGCTATTGATATGATAAATAAGAGCAACTACGGTAATGCTGCATCAATATTCACTACAAGCGGCTATTATGCTAGGAAATTTAGAAGAGAAGTAAGTGCTGGGAATATTGGAATAAACGTTGGTGTTGCCCAGCCTATGGCCTTCTTCCCATTTGGAGGTAAGAAGGACTCGTTCTTCGGTGTTCTTCATGGACAAATAGATAGTATTGATTTCTTTACAGATAGAAAAGTAGTTATAGAGAGGTGGTAAATGTTAAAATATTCTTTATTCTTTTTATTATTAGAAAATATTAAGATTTTTATTTTTGATATATATGTATATTTAAAATATGCTAATTTGAGACTATTTAGAAGTTCTTAAGATTTAGTCTATAAAAATACTAATAAAATGTTACCCGAAATTTATTTTCCCCAATAATTTCTTTGCAATTTTTAGCTAAATTATCTTATCTAATTATATTTGAGCTTAATTCACAAAGAAGATTTTATCATACTATTAGCTTAATTTTTGCTCTCTTTCTTAGTTATTATGTATTTTAATCCTATTTATTTAATAATTTAAGAATCATGCAAATATAACATAATTTCTGCTACATAGACTTACCACCAAATAACCATATTAGGAGACTCCTTAATTATTTTAACTACAACATGTGTACTAGATCTTTCGACTTCTGGCATACTTGTTATTCTCTCTAAATAGTTTTTCATAAAATCTTCCCTATTTCTATATCTAGCGATTACTATGAAATCTGTATCACCCAATACAAAATACACACCCCATACGCCAGGAATATTAGCTAGCTTAGAGCCCAATTCTATATGATAGTCTTTACTGTATTTGCCTCTTATTAAGCTGATTACGATATAATCTAGATTTAATGCGGTAGGATCTATTTGAGCATAATACCCTTTTATAATATTTAAAGATTCCAATCTCTTAATCCTATATGCTACTGTTGACTTAGGCATTTTCAATTCAGTACTTAAATCTTCTAATGAGTATTTTGCATCTTTCTGAAGTATTTTTAGAATCTTTAAATCTATTTCATCCATTCTTCATCAAATATTGAATAATATACAAGAATATAAAGATATCTTTAGTAAATTACACAACTATATACTTATACTAATATTTTAAGATAGTACCGCTATTTTACTATAAGGTTGAATATTATACAAGAATAAAATAGGTCAGATTTATAAGTAGTACTAAAATAACAATATTTTATGGATGATGATAAGAAAATTATAAGAGAGCATACCTTCAAGACATGGAGTAAGCAAAGTAGTTGGGAACCAATTATTGTAACGAGTAGTAGGGGTGTCTATTTTTACGACAGCAATGGTAAAAAATATCTCGATTTTTCGTCACAATTTGTAAATGTTAATCTTGGTTACGGAAATGAAAGAGTAATAAATGCAATAAAAGAGCAACTTGACACTTTACAATACATTAATCCTTCTTTCGGTGCAGTAGTTAGAGCTAAGGCTACAAAAGCACTTCTCGAAGTAATGCCAAAAAATCTTACAAAATTCTTCTTTTCAACATCAGGTACAGAGGCTAATGAAGCTGCGGTAAAGGTAAGTAGGTTATATAAAAAACCATCATATAAGATATTAGCTAGGTATAGATCATATCATGGCTCTACAGAGGCATCAATATCGTTAACTGGTGATTACAGAAGATGGTTTGTTGAACCAAATACAATGCCGGGTGTAGTGAGATTTCCAGAGCCTTATTGTTTCAGATGCCCTTTAAAGCTAAAATATCCTGAGTGTAATTTAGCATGTGCAAATTACGTTGATTATATAATAAAGCAAGAGAAAAATGTGGCTGCAATTATAGTAGAACCAATAACTGGAACTAATGGCGTTATAGTTCCCCCTAAAGAGTATATGCCATTACTTTGGAAGATAGCCAAAGAGAACGACGTATTGTTTATAGCTGATGAAGTGATGACTGGTTGGGGAAGGGTAGGGGAGTGGTTTGCGGTTAACTTATGGAACATACAGCCAGATATTTTAACTACTGCTAAAGGAGCCTCAGCCTCCTATGTCCCAATAGGAATTACTGCATTTAATAAGGAGATTGGTGAGTTTTTTGAAGACCATATATTTGCCCACGGCCATACGTTTGAAGCACATCCTGTATCATTAGCTGCAATACCGGCAGTAATTGAAGAATACAAGAGGTTAAACCTATTATCACATGTTAAAGTTATGGGAGAATACCTGGGGAAAAGATTACTTGAGCTTAAGGAAAGACATAAGAGTATTGGTGATATTAGGGGAATTGGACTATTTTGGGCTGTAGAATTAGTTAAAGATAAGAATAATACACCTTTTGGTGATTATGAAGATAAATATGAGGGAAAACCCACAGTTGTAGATATTATATCTAAAAAAGCATTAGAGAAGGGTGTTTATGTATATAATGGACCCTCATGGCTCATAATCTCTCCACCCCTTATCATAAATAAAGAAGAGATAGATCAAGGTATAGAAACACTAGATGAGGTAATAAAAGAAGCAGATAGTGCATTTAAAGATTAACATTAATAATGTTTTTATGAACTTCTTCATAATGTTGTCGTTGAGGATTTATATTTCTATAAATTTTCAGCATATAGTAATATGTTAATTTAATATTTATACTCTTTATAAAAAAAGATCATTTAATAAATTTATTTATATATAAATGACGACATTATCTCTGGATTCAAATAGGATATAGTGTTGCATTATGGTCTGTCGGTCCAGAAATCCTTTCAGATATTCATAAATGGTAAAGAAACTTCATTATTTATAGGTTCAGACCCTATAGTTCGAACAATAATTACTGCCACATTCGCATAATGATTTCCACTATAGTTTTGTGATACTCTATAGATATATTAGTAATAATAATATTTGTATTTTTCATTAAATTCATCCCTAGTACGAAAGGAAAACCATTAATAGAAGAATATGAAACACTAACGTAATTTTTGAATTCAGTTACTTTTTTAGTGACAAGTTAATTTAAAGATATTTAAGCCCCTTTAATTACTCTATATTATGCTAACTGAAGAGGAGAAACAGTACGCATTAAAGAAGTACGTGGAATTCTTGCAACACCCTTCAATCTCTGCAACTGGTGAGGGAATAAGGGAAACGGCTTCCTGGCTCAAAGAATTCATGGAAGAATTAGGAATAAAGGCCACTATAGAAGAGACTGGAGGGCATCCGGTAGTTTACGGTGAGGCGAATAATGGGGGTGATAAGACGCTCCTAGTATATAATCATTATGACGTCCAACCTGTGGATCCCCTAAATGAGTGGAAATACCCTCCCTTTTCAGCTATAATAGAGAACGGCCATATTTACGGTAGAGGGGCATCGGATAATAAAGGAGTGTTAATTGCAAGACTAATAGCGTTTTCAAAATACAAGGGGAATTTAAGCTTCAAATTCCTAGTTGAGGGTGAGGAGGAAATAGGTAGTGTGAATTTACCAAATTATGTGGAGAGGAAAAAGCCTAAGGCGGATGCAGTGATCATGGAAGGTGCAGGATTAGATACTAAGGGTAGACCAATGATAGTGTTGGGAGTTAAGGGACTACTATACGTCCAACTGACAGTAAGGACTGCTAGTAAGGACATTCATTCTTCAAATGCACCGATAGTTTATAATCCAGTATGGGAGCTGATCAAAATCTTGAACGAGATATATGACGGTGAGAGGGTAAAACTTAAGGGGTTTTATAACGATATAGAGCCTTTAAGTGATGAGATGAAGGAACTTCTCGCTAAGCTTGATATAGACATGGAGGAGTTGAGAAAATCCCTGGGGGCTTATAAACTTAAGGGTAATATAAGGGAAATATATATTGAGCCTACTTGTAACATAGATGGTATTTATTCCGGTTATATTGGTAAGGGGAGCAAGACTATAGTCCCGGCATATGCCTTTGCTAAGATCGACTTTAGGTTAGTCCCGAATCAAGACCCTAAAAAAGTCTTTTCATCACTCCTTGAAGTAGTTAAGGATAGAGCTGAGGTTGAAGTTTTCGGAATGGAGAAGCCAGTTAGGACGAGCCCTAATGCTAAAGTAGTCAAAGCAATGATTAATTCTGCTAAAAAAGTTTACTCACTTGACCCAGTTGTAATTCCCAATTCTGCTGGTACTCAGCCCATGGGGGTATTTTACGACTTGGGAATAAGGGAGATTGTAAGTGCTATAGGTGTTGGGACTCCTTCATCTAATGCCCACGCTCCAAACGAGAACGTTAAATTGGAGAACTTTTACAAGGCCATTGAACATGCCTATGAATTCTTTAACGAGTACTCGTCGGTTTAAAAGTTTTTAACTTCTTTTTCCCTATCGTTTACTAATAAAAGAAAGTTAAAAATAAAAGGTTCAATTAACAAAAAGTGGTTACACCCTTATCTCCTTCTACTTTGATAACCCTCGTATTAAACTTAGTAGAAAAAACTCTGTTGGTGTAGCTAACCCTAATACTCCTCCAGCAATTACGAAGTCATTATTGTTCTTGTATTCACCATATAGTATCATTAACCCAGTCACTATACCTAGTATTCCCAGGTATATTATCGTCGTACAGTTTACTATATTAAAGTCGTAGATATTATAAGTTAGTGAATGTTTTGTTACTTTATCTACTATCTAGACTATTGTAGTTAGTATTTCACCTATTTCCACTACTATGCCTTTCACAGGATATAACTTTTTCCGTCTATTTGAGCTATCCTTAATATAATATATAAAAAGTTTTCAGGTAGTTTAACAATTATATTCAACTCCTGCTTTTAACTATGTTTAATATCTTATGCTAAGAGATCACCTTGTTTCACTCAAAATCAGGATAAAAATATGTCATAAATACAAAGTAGTTTAACATATTTTTTACAGCTATATTGTTATATCTCGTTACGAAGCACTCAAAAGATAGTTTACTAATACTGTGATGTTATATTCTTTCATTTCTGAAAACTCTTCTCATAATCTTTCCAGATGGTGTCTTTGGAATCTCATTAACAAATCTAATAATTTTTGGCACTTTATATGGCGCTAGATTTTTTCTACATAAAGATATAATCTCCTCCTCAACTTTTTCGTTTGGTGTATAACCATCCTTTAGCTTTATAAATGCTGCAACTGTTTCACCTCTATATTGATCTGGTAAACCTACTACTGCTACTTCACTTACAGCTGGGTGCATGTAGATTACTTCTTCCACTTCTCTAGGCATAATCTTAAATCCAGAAGCGTTAATTATATCCTTCTTTCTATCTATTATGTAAACCCAACCATCAATTATTTTGCCTATATCTCCCGTGGGGAGCCAACCATCTCTAAATTTCTCCATCTTCCAATAACCTGAAACTACTTGAGGTCCTCTAACTAAAACTTCACCATCTTCAGCTATACTTATCTCAGTATTATAAACCGGTATACCGGAACTCACTACTCCAGTCTCTGGATCTACTGGTAGCTCACCATTATAAGGGTAAGGCCATAGAGTTGCGGGAGAAGTAGTCTCCGTAAGACCCCAAGCCATGTAAATCCATTGTCCTATTTTTTCCCTCCACTCAATTTCAAGCGTTCTGGGCATAGGCATCCCTCCAGAAGACCAAAGCCTCATACTTGAGAGATCTTCTCCCTTATACTCATTGAGAATAGCTCGATATGCAGTTGCTACTGCCATTGTTACTGTAGTCTTCTTTTCCTCGACATGTCTTAAAGCTAAAGTTGGATCAAACCTGTATGAAATCACTATCTCACTTCCCGAAATTAATGGTGTTGTGATGTGAAAGATCTGACCGGTAATATGAAAGAAAGGCGCTATTCCCAGTACTTTATCCTTTTCAGTAAACTTAAACCAGTGTTTGTATATTATGGATGAAGCATAAATATTTTTATGTGTTATAGGTACTCCCTTAGGTCTCCCAGTGGTCCCAGAGGTATATACTAATAAGGCTAGATCATTAGGAGAGACATCAACTTTCTCACGATGTAACGATTTGAAGTCTAATTCTTCTTCACAATCAATTATTTTCCATTTGGCTTTCAATTCACTAGGAATTTCATGGAACGTTTCTGGATTAGTAGTTATAGTCCTTATCTTTTTTGTGTTAATAGCCTCGCAAGACCTTATCATTAACTTAGCTTCAGAGTTTTCTATTATATAGTCTAATTCCTTCTCTGTATAAGAGGGATTTACCGGCAGTACTATTCCTCCTTTTTTCCATACTGCAAATTCGGTGATAATGAACTGCGGAATGTTTTGCATTGTAACAATCACAACATCTCCTTTATTTATGTCAAGTTGTGAGGCTACAGAATCTATCATTAGGTTTAATTCCCTATACGTTATCTTTGTACCGAAATAATCTATAGCTATAGAGTCATATGAAGGAATCATTTCTGTAACTGGCTTGGGATATTTCAATTCTTCTAGCTCTTCACCCTTTGCATATTTCATCGTTTATACCTCTTGTTCTCTTAATTTTGGAGTTTCTATTTTATTCCCAGAATATTTTTACTTGATTCTGGTATTAAACTGGAGATGTATAATCTCCATTTAATAATATAGTCTTTCTATTAGTAAATGCTAAGGGAAAAAGACATTTATATGTAGAAAATATCTCTTGCGACTTACATTGTATAGTCCAACTCTCAAAACCTTAAGCTAATACCAGTCCTTTTACTCAAATGAGAAATATTACAATTAGTAATAATAAACCTAATGCTGAAGTTGTCTATGAGATAGATTATGAAAAATTTACTAGATTACTGTTAGATACTTTAAGGGACTAGATTTTTAGTATGTCTTAAATATTTACTATCTTCTTTGTCAAATCTGACTAGCTAATATACTATAGTATTTATCGGTACGGATTACTTTTACTTTAACTTTATCTCCTATCTTAACGTCCTCAGTGAAATTACAATATACTTTAAATCCCTCTTCAAGTTCAACAATTCCGTAAATCCATGTTTCACCTTTCCTATATATCTTAGTCCATGAGAACACTTTACCAATTCCGGAACTCTTCAGAACTTCAATGTTCCTTGAACCACATTTGGGACAAAAATGCCTAGCATAGAAGAAGGTATAGTTACAGTCCTCACACTTTACATAAGGTAATGAAGAGTCTTTTCTTATAATCTCATCATATTTTGCGTAAATCTCCTCTAATTTCATTTTTCTTCACCCAATACTAAACTAACAGAATGAGCCCTATTCCATCCGCCTATTCCGTTTAGGAAAACTATGTCAGCATCTTTTACTTGATGCCCTTTAGCCATGCTATTCAGCTGGAGTAATGCTTCTTCTAAGATTACTCCACCGCTCATATATGCCGGTTGCCCAGTGTTGAGGCTTCCTCCACCTGTATTTATTGGAATATCGCCAAGATATGTTGTATCATGTTTTTCGAAGAATTCTCCTCCCTTTCCTTTTTCCGCTAAACCAATATCCTCAACTTGTAACATTACTGTTATGGTGAAGGAATCGTAAAGTTCGAATGCATCAACTTTATTAAGATCAAATATATTCTTAGCACTCTGAACTGCTGGAGTATAAATTATATCATTAAGTTCTGTTGGCATTACAGTCCAGTGAGCTTCTCCGTAAGCCAAAACATCTATCGGTCTAAGACTAGATTTATAAGTCTTCTTACTCACTATGAATACGTGGAAACCGTCTATAGGGTAAACTATTTCTAAAAGTCTTAAAGGTTCTGAGACCATAGAGGATTTAAGTACTTGTTCTACTGTAAGTGGGTCTCTGAACATAGCCTTATCATTATTCTGTGCGTTAAACCTCTGTCTTACTGCTATTAATGCCCTCTGCTCATCAGTACTCCCGAATAGATACTTATGCCTATTAGCTACTAAAGCGTAATCTGATACGGGATTTAAATCGTTAAGACCTCTGAAGAGTTTGTCGAATGGAGTTATACTTACATCTGAATACGCTTTATCTACCGAATCTACAGTAACTCCCTTACCTCTTAGATCAGAAGCCTTCCCTCCTACTATGCAAGCTATGGTATCTCCTTCTCCAGCCTTAATAGCTTTATATGCATGATATATCATACTTAAAGCTGATGCTCCACCATAATCAAAAACCTTTGTGAATTTAGGTTTTATACCGAGATATTGGGCTATTTGGGTTGTAGGGAAGTGAAGTGTAGCGTAACCATCAAAAGTTCCCGGTAATGCAGTGATGAAAAGTCCTTCTATTTCGTCTTTATTTAATCCAGCAACATCTAATGCTGAAAAGAAAGTATCTGCAAGGATTTCGAAAGTAGAGCCTTCATATTTTTTGTACAAATTACTTGCAAAACCTACTATCATTATAGAACTAACCCTCCAGTAACACCTATAACTTCTCCAGTTATATAAGAGGCTTCATCCGATGCGAGGAATGCAACCAAGTTTGCAACATCTTCCGGTTGGCCTATTCTACCCATTGGAATTCTCTCTATAATTCTTTGCCTTATTTTTTCTGGTACTGCCCTAGTCATTGGAGTATCAATAAACCCTGGACAAATCGCGTTAACTGTTATGTTATATTTACCTAATTCTCTAGCTAATGTCTTAGTAAAACCTATCACTCCAGCCTTAGCTGCTGAATAGTTTGCTTGCCCTATATTTCCTAACCAACTTAATGATGATATATTTATAATTCTCCCGTAATTCCTCTTAACCATACCATCAACAACTTGTTTAGTCATGTTAAACATGCTGTATAAATCTACCTTAATTACTTCATCCCATTGTTCATAAGTCATTTTGACGAACAGTGCATCTCTATTTATTCCTGCATTATTCACTAAAATGTCTACATAATCTACTCCAAGCTCTGAGATACCTTTATTATAGAATTCTTTTGTTGAATTGAAATCGCCTACGTTAACGTAGAGGGGAATTACTTTAACTTTAGTTTCTTTTGCTATTTCCTCAGCTACTTTTCTAAGTTCATCAATTTTTACATCTCCTAAAATTAGATTTGCACCTCTGCTAGCTAACTTAAATGCAATAGCCCTACCAATTCCGCTAGAGGCTCCAGTAACTATGGCTATTTTTCCATTTAATTCTATGCCCATCTTAGGAGTAATAAAAACATTAAAAACTATAAACCTTTATCTTTACATATAATAGGTTATCTGTGTATGCACTATTCATTATATAAACTTCCACGAAGGGATCTTAATTTATTAAGGTTTCTTTTTATAAGTAAGAAATGTTAATGATTATGTAATGATAAAAGATATTAGAACCTACAAACTGTGTTATGAAGGAATAAATGAGGAAAGGGATGCATTAGCCGTTAAAGCCTTAGCTGAACACCCTATGGAAATTGTAGTTACGGAAATAGAGACTTCCGATGGACAAGTAGGTTATGGCGAATCATTAGCTTATGGCTGTTCTGATGTAGTGAAAGTTACGATAGATAAAATTCTCAAACCACTTCTTCTTAATGAGGACGAGGAACTTATTGAAAATTTATGGGATAAAATGTATAAAGCAACTTTAAGATTCGGAAGAAGAGGTATAGTGATTGCCGGTATTAGTGGTATTGATATAGCCCTTTGGGATATAATGGGTAAGAAGACAAAGAAACCGATATATAAATTATTAGGTGGAGCAAAAAAGAAAATTAGAGCTTATATTACTGGGGGATATTATTCAGAGAAAAAGGATTTGGAAAGGCTAAAGGATGAAGTAGCATATTACGTGAAGATGGGCTTTAAAGGTGTTAAGATTAAAATTGGTGGAAAGTCTATGAATGAGGACTTGGAAAGACTTAAAGCTGTTAAGGAGGTTGTAGGAGATGATGTAAGAATAGCTGTTGATGCTAATAACGTATATACCTTTGAAGAGGCATTAAAAATGGGTAAAGAACTTGAGAAGTTAAACATATGGTTCTTTGAAGAACCGATACAGACAGATTTGTTAGATCTAAGTGCTGAGCTTGCGAAGGCATTAGAAGTCCCAATAGCTGGATATGAGACAGCATATACTAGATGGGAGTTTTATGAGATTATGAGAAAGAAGTCTGTAGACATAGTTCAAACTGATGCAATGTGGACTGGAGGAATATCGGAAATGATGAAAATAGGGAATATGGCTAAAGTAATGGGATATCCCCTTATTCCACATTACTCTGCTGGTGGAATATCACTCATAGCAAATCTTCATGTTGCAAGTGCATTAGGAACTGAATGGATTGAGATGCACTTAAGAAGAAACGACTTAAGGGATAAGATATTTAAGGAGCAAATTGAAATAGATGATGGACATTTAGTTACTCCAGATAGACCTGGATTAGGATATACTTTAAGAGAAGGTGTGCTAGAAGAGTATAAATGTAAAAGTTAAGTTAGTTGAAGAATTTTTGTTTTAATCGGTCACTAAATGACCAATATCATATTTTCTAATTACATTATGATTTTTCGGTATTTTTCTAAGTCTATAGTGTATTTATTTCATATGTTCTATGAGATTTTCCTCATCATTATTTTACAAGAAGCTCTAAGTTATTTTTAAAAAAGAACGTAAGCTAAAATAACATGATTTTATCTTTAAATTAATCATACTTTATTATCATCTTGATGAAGATTAAATATTGAAGAGAATGTTCAGAAGAATCATGAATTTTAACAATATTTTTTGTAAATGCTAAACCTAATCATATATTGCTATTAAAAAGACATTTTATTAGAAGTACTATTAATGATTGCAGAGTAAAAGACATTTTATTTTACGGCTTTTTACTCCTAATTTAGATTTAACTATGATAGAATTTTTTTATTAAATAATATAGGATTGGTATCAAAACTATTACTATAACTAAAAATATTAAAATCGATACTGATGAGTGTTCTTGCTTATAATGTAGAGAGACAATAACAAACATAGCTGATGACCATGTTAACGGCGATGTAGTTGGCAACGGATAACTATCATTTACAGAAGGATTTACGGCTTCCGGCAATAGACCATGCTGACTATGATTATATGCCCAGTATAATATACTTTCTACCTCATTATACTTTCCAATCTCCTCTAGATACCATGCTTCAAATAACGTGGTAATTATCCACGGAGGACTAGGCCCGGTAGCATCATATAAATACTCGGAATAGTGATAAAGATCGTCAGGAAATCTAGCTAATCCACCATCTCTGGTTAATGTCTTTATTACAGTGTCAAAATTTTCGACAGAGTAGTTGGAGTTATAAGGTAAATATCCCATGTCAATAGGTAGTAAAGTTGCTGAATCTATTGAAGGTGGCTCCGGTGTTAAGACTTCTTCACTCTTTCCATTTTCAAATAGCACAGAAGTTCCAAGTGCTGAGGCAAATGAATTATTGTCCCAGAAGTATCTAATGATGCTTTCATTTAGCGCTTTCTCTTCTTTCAATACGAGAGTATAGTTTAAGCCTAAAGCCTTATAGATTTTAACTACGCTTAATAAGCCTAAATCATTTATAGCCTCTGTCCAGAAATGATATGCTAATCTGTCCTCCCATATACTTAAGTCTGGGGGAATTAGGTGATATTTATCATTTTCTATCTGTTGAATCTGATATTCTACGCTTTCATTAATTCTAGGTAAAACTAACTTGAGAAATGTGATATTATGAGTTAAATTATAATAATCATACACTCCTATCTCATAAAGTCCTATACTATCTAATTCTGGTATACCGAAACTCGAATCTGGTTCTCCATTGTAGAAGTTATACCTGGTATACCAAACCCCAGGCTGAAGTTGTTCTGCATTAGCCATCCAAAGCCAATATTTTAAGGCTGAATTATAATGTCCAGCTTGTTGTAGGGCTATTGCACTAAAAGCTGAGTCTCTAACCCAAGAATATAAGTATATTGGAGAAGGAGAAGCGGCGAAAGTGCCTAGATAAGGGTTTTGATCATCCTTAATAAGTAAAAGAGAGAGGAAATATTCTTTCAACAAAGGATCTGGTAATTTAGGAATTCTGGATTTGTTAAGCCATTGGGAAACTTCTTTATTATTTAAGTTAATTAAAGCTGATACACTGTTATACGGACTTGCGTTAACGCCTATTTCCAAGAACCATATTCCTTTAGATATATTAAATATAATTTCATGATTTTGGATAAAATATGAGCTAATGTTAGATAAAAGGAAAATTGGTAATCGAGGCTTACTCATACTTATAACAATTTCTCCTCCTTTTTTATAAATCGTTCCGTTTGTCAAAACTGTTATAGTTAATCTTGTTACTATATTAAACGTCAGTAGAATGTATGGAGTATAAGGAGGTGTCATTATTGTTATATTTCCTTCATTACCAGAAATTATAACACTGTTATTGAGTGTTAAATAAGCTTCTTCCGAAGTAATATTAATGTTCACACTGAAGTTGAGGATTCCGAATTTCCCTAAATAAAGGTTTCTTATTGAAGGTGGGAAAATCGGAAATCCATTAAGTAAAGGTTTAGGAACTTTTATACCGGTTACTATCCAAATTGACTGATTATCCCAGTTATTCAGTAAAAGATAGGATGGGCTATTGTAATAATTTTGAGAACTAATGGAAGTAGTTAGCAATAAAGGATGAAAAAACATGATTATTAATATTAGTAACGGAAGAGCTTGTTTCTTATTCATTGCTTTCCACTTTCGATTGTAACAGCATAAGATTTTTCTCACTTTCTTGGTCAAAAAGAACAATTTTACTAGTATCAATACTTAGATTAACCTTTTCACCTCTTTCTCTCCTCATTATTGATTTTTCTATTACTCTTATAATCTCATCCTCTATCCTAACATGAATAATGCTATATGGTCCTAGGTCTTCTACCATTTCTACACTACCTTCTAAAGGTCCGTTATCATTTAAGTAAAGGTCCTCTGGTCTAATACCCACTAAGACTTTTTGCCCTTCTTTAACTATACTTCTGAATTTAGTAGGTAACTCAATTTTAGTGTTGCCTATGATTATACTACTATCTTTTATTTCTCCTTTCAAGACGTTCATTGGAGGATTACCTAAGAATTTTGCTACCCATGCATTATTTGGTTCTCTATATATTTCCATTGGATCTCCATAAGCTTGTATAACTCCCTCATGAAGTATTGCTACTTTTGAGGCTAAACTTAACGCTTCTATCTGGTCATGAGTAACATATATTATGGTTGGTTTAAGACTACGCTGTAATTGTTTTAACTCTTCTCTAGCTAAAACTCTAACTTGAGCATCAAGGTTTGATAAAGGTTCGTCCATTAATATGATATCTGCACCTTTAACTAATGCTCTTGCTATTGCCACCCTTTGCATCTGACCTCCGCTCAATTGGCTAGGCTTTCTATCCAATAAGTCATCTATTCTTAACATTCTAGCCACTTCCTCTACTTTTTTCTTAATTTCATCCTTAGGGACATGTGCTATCTTTAAAGGAAAGGCTATATTATCGTATACTGACATAAAGGGGTATAAAGCGTAGTTTTGTGGTACCATTGCAACATTTCTGTCTTTAGGAGGTAAATCATCTACTATTTTTCCTCTTAAATATACGTGACCTTTATCTTGCCTTAATAATCCTGCTATAATTTTTAAAATTGTTGTCTTTCCTTCACCAGAAGGTCCTAGAATAACTACAAATTCTCCTTTCTCTATATCTAGGTTTAATCCTCTTAATACTTCTACTTTCTTTCCTTTTGACTCATACTCCTTCCAAATATCTTCTAATTTAACATAACTCATTGTTTCACCCCAGCTAAACTACTATATGCACGTGTCATCATTCTTTGGGAGACTATAAATAATGCCATTAGAGGTATACCCATTATTACTGCACCTGCAGCAAATATATTATATGCTGGTGCACTAGCAGGATTTAATAGCCCGGCCATGTAATAAAGACCTATTGTTGCAGTCCATGCTTTCACATTAGGTAGTAAGAAGGAGTAAGCCAAAGCAAAATCTAAATAAGCGCCACTGAATCCCAATATTGCGGTTAAAGCCACTACGGGCAAAGCTAGTCTCATTATAATCCTTAAAAATGCCCCAAATCTTGATAGTCCATCTACCATTGCGATCTCCTCGTAAGAAGACGGGATAGCGTCTATACTTAGTTTTGCTATGAAAGCGGCAAAGATTGAGGTTCCGGGAGTATATGCTAGTATTAAACCAATATAGTTAAGTAAGTGAAGTTTAGCGAATAATAAATATAAGGGTACTGCTGTAGCAGTATAAGGAAAGAATGTTACAATATAAATGAATGTAGCCAAGATTTTCTTAGCTGGTATATTTAATCTTGATAATGCATATCCAGTTATTAATGCTAATAGTACTGAAATTATTGCGGTAGATCCTGCTAGAATTAAGCTATTTCTAATCCATAGAGGAAAAGTACCACCATATAAATTTGCTGAGAGTAACTCCTTATATGCTGTGAAATATATATGTTTAGGTAATAATGTTGATATACTAAGAGATATTAAGCTTGGGGAGTTGCTGAATGATGTCATGAAAACATAATATAATGGGAAGATAGAGAAAAATGCCATAACTAATAAGATAAAATATGATATTGCTAATCTTATAATTTTAGAAATTTTGTATTTTTTCCTAACACTAATCATGCTACTCACCTCATGTAAATGAATCTAAAATGTGTGTATACTTAATTACAATTATAGCAAGAACTATAACAAAAATAGTGGAAATTACAGACCAAGCCGCCGCTAAAGAGAAATTACTATAGCTAAATGCTTCTTCATAAGCATAGACTATGAAAGTTTCTGTTGAGATTCCAGGTCCTCCACCAGTTAATATAAAAATCGGGTAAAAATTATTCCATGTAAATACGAAACTAGTAATGAATACGAATGCGATAGTTTTCTTAAGAGAAGGTAAAGTTATCCTAAGAAATTTAGTTAAGGCGTTAGCTCCATCTAAATCTGCTATTTCATAAAGTTCTCTGGGTATGCTCTGGAGAGCTGAGTAAAAGACAGTCATAAAATAAGGAAATGAAAGCCAATCGTTAGTTACTATTAATTCTATCCATGCATCTGTAGTAGAAGTAAGTGAATTTATCTTAGGCAAGTGAAGTAAGGGTAAAATTAACTTGTTCATCATACCATATGGGTCAACCCATAAGCCTTGCCATATTAAAAGTGAAATGAAGCCCGGAAAAGCCCAAGGTAAAATGAGAATAGCATAAAATATTGATTTACCTTTAAGATCACTTTGATTAAGTATCAATGCTAATACAAATCCTAATAACATCATAGTCACTAAACTTCCTACAGTCCATATTAGTGTGTTCTTTAATAATTCTAGAAAATAACCGTATTCAAATATTATTAAATAGTTTTTAAGGCCTACGAACTCATATTTAAAGAAATGTAATAGACTTAAGTTAGTAAATGAAATATACAGTGAGTATATTAAAGGAAATATAAAAAGAAATAATGTAACAACTAGAATGGGAAGAATGTAAAAAAACGGATAAATTTTATCCTTTCTCAATTTAGATTCACCATTTCCTTTTCTTGGGTAATGCTACTATTAAAGGAGATAGTACCGCTGTTATTATCAAAAGGAACTGGGTCGGTGGCAATATTGGGAAGATTGGTAAACCAGAAAGTAAACCATTTTGCACTAGCGCTTGTACAAAAGCTTGCTCCATCCCTTGAGCAGCAGCGTTAGCACTTATCTTACCAGCGAAGAACTCACTAGCATATTCATGGAATGAATTCCAATAATAAGCCATTTGGGGTATGTTGGGGAACTTTTGGCCGTATTGAGCTTGTTCTAATATTCCCTTCATGATGCCGTTTAGATATGAAGGTTGTAATTTCCCTTCATTTAATTCAGTTATAGCCTCATTATAAGCTTGTACGTTAGCTGGTATATCATGTGCTACATCCCACAATCTCAAATCTGCTTGATAGCTTGTAAAGTATAACACAAATATCAAAGCTGCCTTTATTTGCATTGGTGTAGCTCCACTAGCTTGAGGAGAAGCTATTAAGAATCCAGTAGAACCTATAAATGGTGCAGCTCTTAAACCAGTTTGACTAACTATAGGTAATGGTGCAGCACCTAAATTTGGTCCTAAGGCTTGTAAATAAGCATTTAGATCCCAAGGTCCGTCAAATATTATTGCAGTCTTGTTGGCTATAAATAATTGTCCTTCAGCTCCTCCAGCTCCAGTACTCGGGGCTAGATAGTTAATATGTAAATTGTAAGTTAGATTGTACCAGAAGTTAAGTGCATTAACCATCGCAGTATTGTTTAGAGCTGGGTAAACTTGTCCATTCATAGTCGTAAATATATTTCCTCCAAATCCTGCAAACCATGCTGCAAATCTATATCCATACTCTTGACTAGCGCCGTAAGCTATTCCCCAAACATGATAAGTCTTATTCACATACTCAGCTATCTGAATAAGCTGATTAGTAGTGTTTGGAGGATATGGTACAAATTTTTTATTGTAAAACATAACTATATAGTTTATATTATCTGGCAAACCATATAGAGAACCGTTTAACGTCCAATCATCTATAGCTGTAGGCAAATATAGGGATGTTATGCTTTGAGGAAGATATTGAGACAGATTCAATACTAAACCAGCTGCAAATAATGCTCCTCCAGAATCACTAGTATCTCTATACACTATAGGTGCTTTTCCAGCTTCAGCGGCAGTTTCGAACTGAGAAGTTCCTACTCCAACACCATAGGTTACCTCAACATGAATCCATGGAAACGCCTGTTCGAAGGCAGCTAATGTTTCGTTAAATGCTTGGTTTTCAGAGGTGCTATAACTATTCCATACCGTTATTGTAACTGGAGTTGATGGTGGAGAAGTAAGTCCAACTAACTTCATTAAAACTTGCGGATTACTTGTGTTAAGAATAGCTGGAGATGTGGTAGTTGTTGTTGTCATAGTAGATGAGGTAGATGTCATTGTTGGAGTTGTTGTTGTAGGAGTTACATGGTGCTGTGAAGACATATAGGCATAATAACCACCTACTGCCGCTACTATTATTACTATTACTACAATTATAGCTACAATAGTTTTAGATATTGCTCTTTTGTATTTTTTCAAGCAATCACCCAATTATCATTATGATTCTTCCAATATAAAAATTTCTTCTTTAATTTATGGACTTTATACTTAAATCATTATTATTATAGATTCTCATAAATAATTATCAGAAAGTTTATACATTTCTCTAACTCAATATAGCAATAAATTATGAATTAAAATTAAATGCTCAAAACTTAATCGTCGTTATCACAATACTATTATTAGATTCTATGGAATTTCGTAAAGCACTAAATATCTTTAGGTGTTTTAAGTAATCTAATATTGTTTATTAGCTATTACAATAGTATAATGATATCATCTAAAATATTATTCAAAACTATAATAATCATTATGAATATAGGAAAATTTAAATATTTGTTAGAAATTGATTGATATAATGAAAGTTAAGAACTTTATGTTAAAATTTAGTGCTATAGTAATAATACTACTGATGTTACCACTATGGAGTTTGATAGTACCAGTTTCAGCAGCTGGACAATTAAGTGTGAACTTTACCGTGACAAGTAACGGACTAGTTACAATATATTTAGCAGGGATACCTAGTAACAATACTGTTACTTTACATTATGGAATTGAAAACGGGCCTCAACAAGCCTGGATTGAAATATATAACGCAGAAATGGAATGGAATGGAGAGAATTTTAGCGCTACTATAGGCCCATTTGAGAACGGAACGTGGATAGCTTGGGTCTTTTACGATAATACTACTGGACAATGGATAAATTATGATAATCATCCTTTCTGGAATTGGAACTTAGAAGTTAATCCACCTAATATAGGTCAAACTTATGCTACTGTATTGGAAAACGGTTCCATATTAATAACTATGATTGGGAGAGCACCAGATCAGATAGATATTCATTATGGTCTTACCACTGGTCCTCAGACTGGTCTTCCGTGGAGCAATATAACAGACGAGTTAATGACTTATAATCCGCTTTGGGGAAACTATACTATTTTAATAGGCCCATTTAAACCAGGTCAATGGGTACAATGGGTTTATCATGATTTAACTCTTAATCAATGGATTCATAACATCTCTGGAACTAATTTTGCAATACAAGATGTTTATTCTCCCATAATGTTCATTAACGCAACATACAATAAGTACGTTTATGTTGAAGGAGAGAAAGCATATATCTATATAGAGCTAAATAATGAATATTCAGCACCCGTCAATACTCTTCTTTCCCTAAAAATAGCAGAGTTTTATTATAATACGTCTACTACTTTAAATCCTGGGTTAAATAACATATCATTTGCTGTTGATACCTCTAATATTCCGCAAGGGATTTATAATCCATTACTTAATGTATATGTAAATAATACCTTACAAAGGCAAGTAACCTTATCTCCACTTTACGTGCTAAATACAACGGGTAAAAAACCGTTAAGCCTAGTAATTGTATGGAATATGCATCAGCCATTATATGTTGCTCCTAATGGAAGTTGGGAACAACCTTGGGTTTGGCTTCATACCGGACAAGATTTCATATGGAATGGTAGTCTAGTAGGTGCTTATGAATTACAAGCATTATTAATTAAACAATTTAATGTAAGCGTTACCATAGACTTTACGCCAGTATTGCTTTACCAATGGGAGACAATACTTCATGAGGAAAACGCTACCTTTACATCAAACTTCGGAGTTAATGTGAGCCATGATATTGAGGCTGTTAATTATACTCTAAACTTATATAAAACACTAATAAAGGAGGGAAAAGTAGAAGTGCTAACTGTACCATTCTATCATCCTTTACAACCATTGTTACTCCAAGATGGATATTGGAGTGATGTTTTAGCTCAAATAGAGATGGGTGAAAATATGACTCATGAAGTATTCGGAGTATGGGCTAATGGAACATGGACTCCGGAAATGGCGTTTGATATGGATTTAGTAGGTCTTTATAATGAATCTGGAATTTCATTTACTATATTAGACCAGCAAGCTTTCTTACCTTATGTAACGTTAGTAAATGGTTCCTTAAATCCAGATCAACCATTTATAGTTGAAAATAATTTAGGTCAGACCATAATAGTACTTTTCAGAAATACTACATTATCTAATGAATTCGGCTTTAAATTCTTCAGTCAATCACCTCAACTAACCGCTCAAGAACTAATTCAACAGCTAGCTGAAATCTACATGAATAACCCTGGTGGAGTAGTTACAGTAGCCCTAGATGGTGAAAACCCATTAATATTTAATCCAACAACCGGTCCTAGTGATTTATATGCTATTTATCAAGCTTTATCTGAATATCAAGGAAGCTGGTTAGTAACTCAAACTGCAAGTGAGGCAATAGCTACTCATAAACCTACTTCAATTATAACGAATTTACCAGTCAATTCATGGGACTTGAACCTAAACTACTGGAATAATGGCTACATAGGTAAAACGGAGATTTGGCAAAACGTATCTTTAGCTAGGGAATACTTAATAGCGTATACTGTAGCGTTGGGAGATAACATTTCTCCATTGGTTTATTTACCATTTAACACAACGCCTAATTCTACTGACTTAATTGATACTTTGTGGAATTACCTTTATGTAGCTGAAGGCAGTGACTGGACATGGCAAACTGGTCCACCAGCATTTGGTCCAATATGGTTTAAAGAACAAGCTTTACTTTACACTCATACAATAGTATCTACAGTAAAGAATCAATTTGAAAAGATAGAACTAGTAAAGGTGAAGCCGGAAGGTAATAAGATAAAGATAGACATATATAACGGAATAAATAGCACATTACATCTAATGTTAGTAATAAAGTATAATTCTACAGAAATTGCTTTTCCCATCATATTAAACCCCGGAGAAAACGAATTTAAGTTACCGTTAAGAGTAGGCGGGACTATAGATGTACTCTTATATTCTCCGGTAACTCCACAAGAGGTTGGATTAACACTAATACCTATTACAAATTATGGATTCTTAATTACCTCGTACCAAGTAACGATCACTAAGGGATCATCAAACGAAATGACGATCTTATCTACTATATTAGGGAGTATTGTAGCATTATTAATTATTATTGAAATTATTAGGAGAAGATACATATAGAAAAGACAATAATTTTTTATTTAACATGATACTTATGAAACTAAGATTCATAATTTTTTAAATATCATTTTTCCTTATTCTCTATGTTAATTCTGATTTTATGAATAGAATTTAATAGGTCTCAACAACTGCAAAAAGTATCATTAATAGAAAAACAAAGTACTTGACAATTATTTCTGGAGATTCATGACTAGTTTACAATTTCCATTTGTCTTAATAGAATTAAGTTACTGTTATTAAGTGTACACTAAGCAATATTTATATGTGAATTGTATAAGAGTGCATGATGAGGAGGCTATAATTTAGATTATTCATAATGATTTTACATATACTGTATTATTTATGCCTTAAATTATACTAATCTAATAGAGAATATTACAATTAGTGAAGAATGCGTGAAAGACCAACGTTTTCACAAATAAGTACCTTTTTTACACATAAGCACATTCAATTATTGCCTAGGACAGAGCCTTAACTATGTAGAATTACTTTAGTGTTTTTATATACTCTTTCTATTCCAGAATCCGTAGTATATACTACCGCATTCTCTTTTTCGGCTAATGCTACTATAAAACAGTCCACTATGGAAAGGTTTTGGTACTTAACTTTTAACTCTCCAGCTCTTAATGCAAGTTCCCTATTAGTGCTAACAATTTTTATTGGCGAATTTAGGATTAGTGAAAGCCTAACCCTAGCTTCCTCTAATCCCTTAAGTTTACCGTAAGTGTAAAGAAACTCTGCCAAATTAAGATCTATAGTATAACCTTGACTCTTACCCATGTAAACCTCTTCCATAGTTTCCTTAGTTTCGTCATTAAGCCCAGAAAAATATACGTGGAAAAAACTTGTATCAAATATTATTTTCTTTCTCAACTTCTTCCTTCCTCAACTTTTCCAACTCCTTTAAAGCTAAATCCCCCATCCCTTTATCTATACCGTAAGCATCAAGAAGAGTCATTTTTCGTTTCAAAATAATCTTATCACCTTCAACCTCCAACTCCATATAAGAACCCTCACTAATATTAAGCCTCCTTCTAACATCAGCTGGTATAACTATAATACCCTTCTTATGAACCTTTACCTTCATGAGATATATTTTGTTAAACTACTATTAAAGTCTAACTTACGAAAGAGTTAAACTACAAGGTAAGTTTAACTCAACTAAGAACATGTCACAAATAACTTAAAAACTAGCTATCTGGTGAATCTTTATAGCGTCATCATTAAGCTATTTACGGGCAATTCCGGGGTTCTTTGTGATTTCATTTTATTTTAACATTTATTGATTGTTCATTCAGTAATATTAATTATGAGGTGAGCAGGAGGTTATACCATGGGAGAACTTGAAACTACCGTGGTGGAGGGTTATGAAGGAGTTCCTCCTCCCTCCACCTGTGTATAATCTGTTAGCAGTTGTTCTACTTTAACGCGGCTTAAAGATCTTCGTCAAATCTAGTGAATTCCATAAACGTATTTCAGCAAACTTAAGGAATTCCTTATTCATACTTTGTAATTAACCAAACGCCAAACTTAAAACTTTATCGGTAGTATCGGGAATTTCGTATTACCTAGGAAAATTAGAACAACTGCTAATCTGTTAGACATTTCTCTCATAATTATAATAATCTTACTATGAACCTAATTTTTCTCATAATCTTAACACATATTGGATTTTTATTCATAGAATTATATTAATCTGGAGAACATTACAATTCACAAAGAATCAGTGAATAGCCCGAGTTTCTGCTAAATTCTAAATTAATCCTAATTCTTTTGCCAAATCTTCTAAACCTCTTTGCTTCCTTTTTCATATCCTTTATAAAAAGTGATGAGGGCTTTTCCATTCTTCTGGGTAAATGCAAAGAATTCTATGCGTGCTCTTGAGTACTTCCCCAATTTCTCAAGTCTATCAATGTATCTTAAGCCTTTAAAATCTGGAGATATTATTACTAAATCTATGTCACTTACCTCTAAATAATCTCCTCTAGCTCTAGAGCCTACTGCATATACATCCTTAACACTAATTTCCTTTTTTACATCATTTATGAATTCTATTGCTTTTTTCACTAATTCAATCTGACTCTTTAACGCAGATTTCGCTTTACCCACTCTATCACCTTCTTTGCCTTCTTAACTAATTGCTCAGCATTCTCGATTGTGGACAACAATTTCATTCATTTGTAATTTATTCAAAATTACCTTAAATCCCTCTCCCTTTTAAACACTTTAATTATACAATAAAAATTCAAATAGAGATTACAATTATAACGCCTTTTATTATCAGTAAAGAGATCCGACGATAAATTGAAACTAAATTTACATTCTATATAATTTATATCAAATTAAAAATATTGTTGTCCACACTCGCATCCTCTTTAGTATAAAGTGAATATGGGATAATATTTGCTGCATCAAGATATCTAGAGATTGTGTAATGTAAAGTAAGTTTATTTACTTCATTTATTTCTAATCTCATCTAGGGGTAATCCAATCTCCTCCTTTATTATCTCTAATAACTCGTTTAGAGCTTGAGTTCGTTCAATCTTTCCCCTATCTATTAATAATGCCTTTAAAGCCTTCTCAGCAGCTTGTTTAGCCCAAAATACTGAAGCATAATAATGACCAGTTGTGATAGTATCCTTAGCTGTTGCCAAATCTCTAAAGCTTGCTTAAACCACTTTACTGCTTCTTCTCTCATCAAAAGAATAGTATTTAAACTTTTTAATATGATTATCTACTAAAAGTAGCGAAAAACTGTATAGAGGAAGTAAATTAATACTGCTAACAAGAACGTTGAGGAAGAGGCATAAATGTGTTATTTTAGAAAGAATATAATTGCTAAGAAAGAAAAGTAAAAATATGTGTTCTGAATTAGCTAATATAGTATATACTAAACAGTCTCAGCTAATAACTTTAAGCTATTTTTATCTAAATTGTTTAAATCAATCTCATACAAGTTATCATTTTTGTCTATTAATACTACCTTAGAGTCCAATAGTATCACATTCCTTCTCCCAACAGTATAAGCCGTAACTTCTCCTCTGTCAGTCACTAAATCCCATTCTAACTGATCGCCCTTTATATTTATTTCATTTATTTTTTTAACAAAAAATATTAGATTATTATAAGCTAACGCAGTTTCCAAAATTTTTCTTGAATTTTCGTCTAATTTGGTATAGTCATCCAACAAGAATATTTCACTCCCATTTTCATCATAAAATCCTATAAATCTAGGATTAGTTATAGGAAATAGCATTTTAGGTATTAGTCTATTATACTTCTTACCACTATAAATCACGTTCACAACACTTCTCCTCTCTGATGGCTCAATCTTTATATTATCGTTTACAAAATTGAATTTCGGCTCATTAATTTCTAATTTCCTGAATATATTCTCCTCATTTATCTGTTCCTTAAACATCTCATAAAAGGCACCTTTTTTGTTGAGCAATTCTTCAGGTTTACCTTCTTCTATTACTCTACCCTGATTTAAGACAATTACCTTATCCGCATTCATTACTTCATGAACATTATGAGTAACTAGTATTACAGTCTTACCCTTTGATACGCTCATCATCGCCTCATAAACTTCTCTTTCACTAACTACATCAAGGTTAGAAGTAGCCTCATCGAATATAAGTATATCCGGGTTTTTCACAATTGCTCTGGCAATGCTTAACCTCTGTCTTTGTCCTCCAGATAAGTAAGTTCCTCTTTCACCTAATATGGTATCATATGCAAAGGGTAGTCTTACGATCTCGTCATGGATTCTAGCTATCTTACAGGCTTTAACTATATCAACCTCATTTACGTTTTCATCTCCGTAAGCTACGTTATATCCCACAGTGGTATCAAACAAAACTACGTCTTGGGGTACGTATGCTATTTTCCTTCTGAGATAGTTCAAATCTATTTCCTTAATATCTACTCCTCCAATAGTGATTTTACCTTCATTTACATCATAGAATCTAAGTAATAGTTTAGCTATAGTGCTCTTACCAGAACCACTTTTTCCTACAATCGCAACCTTTTCTCCAGGCTTTATCTTTATACTAACGTCCTTTATTACTGGAAAGTGAGGATCATAGCCGAAGTAAACATGGTCTAATATTATTTCTGCTGGCATATTAGGTTTCTTAGGATTTTCTGGATTGGTTATTTCGGGCTTTAATTCTAATACTTCTCTTATTCTTTCAGCTGAAGTTAGGGATTGTTGAATGAATGGGAGCACGTTGCTTAGGTTATTTATGGGACCGTAGAACTGTGAAACGTAAGCTATAAAGGCAGTTATTACACCTAGTTGTATGATTCCAGATATTACTTCATGCCCTCCTATCCACCATATTATCACTGTGGAGAGGTTAACTATAAACCCCATTAGAGGCCAGTAAGTGGAATTCATCTTATTTATACTAACACTGGACTCGTATAGTTTATCTAATAATTTCCTCAAAGTCTTAGATTCGTAATTCTCCTTAGAAAACGACCTAACTACCAAGAAGTTAGGTATAGTGTCGTTTATCCTTGAAGTTATATCAGCACTTCTTCTCCAATTCCTATGATATAACCTATGAGATTTTCTCCTATATTTTATAATCATGATTATGATTACTGGGATGGGTATGAGTATATACGTGGCTAAGGTAACGTTTAAAGTAAAAAGAATAACACCTATTCCAATTAACGTAAATAGGTTAGTAACTAGTGTAGGTAATCCCCAGACCAACAACCAGTTCGTATTTCCGGCATCAGTAGTTAGTCTTGATAAGATCCTACTAGGTGATATTCTCTCAATAAATGAATAATCATGCTTAATAACATGATTATATAGCATTTCCCTCAAATCGTTTATTATTCTAGAACCTAAATTGTTTAATATCCTATTTTGAATTGATGATACCAGAGCTAAAGCAGAATATGACATAATCAAGTATAAAATTATATCAGTATAAAGTGATGGAGAATGAGAAGAAGAGAGTAAAACATTATCTATTAGTATTTTTAGCAAATAGGGTGGAACTAAATTTAAACCTGTGGTAATTAACGATAATATTGCCCCTATAATCATTCTCCTCCTATACTTTCTTGCTATACCGAAAAGCCATCTAAGAGTACTCATACTGACTCTAGATGAGTGTTCAATCGCTTCATCTTTTATTTCAATCTCCTCATTTCTATTAAATGCATCAACAATCTTTTTGAAAATATCTTCTTTTTTCTTAGTAAAATATGCAATCTCTATACTTTTACCATCAGAAGTATAGCCCACTAGTTTGTCTATAGTTATGCCACTCTCGATTGCAAGTTTTACTATATTATCAACACTAAATATTTCTTTACCGTCACTATATACTCTAATTTTACTTCCTTCAATTTTTACTAATTCTTCTTTTAGACTTAAGTTTCGGTCTAGGTCAGTTCTTACTGTGGCCTTGAATTTAGTCATAGTTAGTGCTCTTCCCAAGGTACCTTAGCTATTTAACAAAACTAAATAAAAAAATTACTCTTTAAACATAACAGAAAATAATGCTTATAAGACATATACACTATTTAAAACTCTAGAACATTACAAGTGACTAAATTTGTGAATATAAGTGTGAGGATGCTATTACGTTATCATTGGTATATAAATTTATTAAATGGCCTTTCTTTACAAGGAGCATATATTATGTGCAAAACATTATGGAAACATAAATAGCTTAGTGGTTGGTATGGACAATATCAAAAGTAGAGGGATTCATAGTCTCCTGACCTCCTTCCCGCCCTAAAGGGCGAGGGTTCCCTTAGGGCGGTTCATAGGTTTGTGGTTTACCACCTTCATCCTCACAACTTCATAGCTAGTGGGTGCGTAAAGCACCCACCCCGCTCCGTTCGTCCAGCGGTAGACCACGGGCTGGGTCTTCAGTCCGTTACCCCTATCCCTCACTGGGAGTTGCCCTCCACTCCCAGATCCTAGGGACTCGGGGATATGTAGGATATTTATCGCTCCATTCAGGTCTGCGTTTATCACTTTCCCTATGCGGGGACACTTAAATAGGCCGCGTTTAACACGCCCACTTTCGTGGGCTTCCCCGCATAGGGAGCACGTCTTAGAAGTATAAGATTCATCCACTTTAACAACCCTAATTCCTAGTTCTTCCCCAATCTCCTCAAAACGCTTAATAACATACCTGTAGTTCCAGAAGTTTACAGTGAGTTTATTACCGTGGTTCCTATTAATCTCTTTAGGATAACCTATAACAACCTCGCTTACCCGTTTGTCCTTCAACAGCTCCACTACTTTCCTAACCATACTGTTTAAAGCGTGTTTGAGGAACCTACTCCTATTCTCGTAGAGGAGTTTCAGCTTCTTGCTCCTATTCTGCTTATGCCTCGCTAAGGTCTTCTGAACGATTCGTATCTTCTTGCTATAATACTCATACTGTGAAAGAACACTACCACCCTTGAAAAGGTACCAACTACCATCTTCTACGTAAACTGTTGCTAAATTGATGATTCCTAAATCAACAGAAGCCCTCAGGTTGCCCTCAACTTTCGTTTCACTTTCAACCTCCACTGGAATATGAGCATACCAACTCCTCTTAGCTTCGTTGTAAATTATTTCTAATCTACCTTGTTTCCCGTGCCACTTGAGTTTCCCCTTAAACCTCAGAGAGAGTTTGAAGTCCTTCAAATAGATGATCCTCTTGTTCTCATCCACCTCATAACGATCGTTCCTAATGATTAGGATTAGTTTATATTTTCCACTTTTATCTTTCCAATACCCTTGGAGGTCTTGGTTTAAACCACTTTGGTAATTTTCCCTCATTCTTCTCTTCGATTAGGGAGAAGAAGCTTCTCCAGTCCTCAGCGTTCTTTCTAGCAACTTGTTGAACGTTAACCTTTAACACGTGTTTGTACTTCTCGTACACCTCCTTTTCTGTCTTAGCAAAGTCTACTCTCTCCCCTTCCTTGAACTGTTGCATCCTTAACCAGTTCACTTCGTTCCAACACTTCGCTGTGGTAATAGCCAACTCCTTCAGTCTTTCGTGGGTTTGCTTGTCTACTATTAGTTTAACTACGTTAGTCCTCTTCATTCTCTTTCGCCCACTGTTCTTCAATGTACTTCTTTATCGTCTCGCTGGATACGTTACCTGCGGTAGATACGAAGTAGCTTCTAGTCCATAGCTTCCCGTTAGTAGCTTTCTTCAGCTCTGGAAACTTCTTGAGTATTAGTCTTGCTGATTTTCCTTTGAAGTAGTTTGCTAAATATGACGGTGCGTATCTCGGTGGGCAGTTAACGAATAGGTGGATATGGTCTGGCATTACTTCTAGGGCTAGTACTTCACAGCCCAACTCTTCTGCTATGGTTCTTAATACCTCTTTAGTGTATTCAGCAACTTCGCCTGTTAGTACTTTCCTACGGTATTTCGGTATCCATACGAAGTGGTAGTTGCAGAGGTACTTTACATGCCTAGTTGATTTGTATTCCACACTTTAAAGTATTCAAAATAATTTTAAAAACTTTACCCCGCCTTAAAAGGCGAGGCTTGCCTCACGTTTTGTCATTTAGTAAATTTATATACAAATGAAGACACTATCTTCACACTCATAAAAGTGAAATTATACTCTTTATACTTATATGACGAGAATTTTGGTTTTCAATGTTTTTATTAGAGGAGAAGACACCATTCTTATATGAATTTAAAGTACTGTCTTAGTTAAAGTTATGAGCTAATATAAAACTTAGTGCTTTAGTGAGAGTTTAATGAGTTTATCGTAACTTAATGACCAGAATACTAAGTATCTCGTCCCTAATAATTTAGGTTAAATATTTAAATATTGTAATATTGCATTTCAAAACTATGGATGAATTTACACTTAAGATTTATGGTTTGGTTGAGAAGAACATTAATCTCACGCTTGATGATATTAAGGCATTACCTAAAGTAGGTTTGACTTTCGATTTCAGATGCGTTGAGGGATGGGAAATTAAGGATACACAATGGCAGGGTGTAAGAGTTAGGGATTTGCTTTTACTTGCTAAACCCTTAAATAACGCTAAATATGTAATTTTTAAATCAGGAGATTATACTATAACCTTAAGCTTAGATAAGGTCATGGAAGATAATGTAGTCCTAGCTTATGAGTATATGGGAAAGCCTTTAACGAGGGAGAAAGGAGGACCTATAAGATTAGTATTTCCTTCCCAATATTGTTATGAGAGTGTTAAGTGGTTAAGGGAGATAGAGCTGACCGACATTTATAAAGAGGGAACAGGGAAGAGAATAGCCCTATCTAGAATAGGGAAAAACAATGCGTAGCGTAGATATAGATGATATAGTACCTCCTTTTAATCTGCTTTATACTACTTGGCTTTTAAAGAGAGTGAAAAATAACAAGATAGATGAGATATTACCCGATAAATCTTATGTTAGAGTATTTAACAGGGACGTTATAGTTAAAGTAAAGCAAATAGGCGGAATTTATAACCCTAAGCTCAGAGTTGAGATCTTCAGCAGTAAAGATGATGATGAGGAAGGAATAATTAAAACATTGAGGAGAGTTTTGGGATTAGACGTAGATTTAACAAATTTTTATAATAGAGCCTTAGATAATCCGTATTTTTCTAGTTTAGCGAGAAAATTTATCGGGGCTAAACCAGTAGTTTTTCCTACTCTTCTAGAGACTGTTACTAACGTAATTTCTTGTCAGCAGATATCTCTTAATGTCTGCCTCACTTTAGTCAATAAACTTGCCGAAAAGTTCGGAGGAAAAGTCATTGTAGATGATAAGCAGATTAACGTATTTCCCACTGTTGAGGACTTAATTAATTCTAAACCAGAAGAGCTTAGAAGTTTAGGTTATAGTTCAAGAAAAGTTGAGTATATACTGAACGCAGTGAATGCATTAAAAGATAAGGACAGTTTTGAATCAATTAAAAACTTAAAGGGTTTAGGTAAGTGGTCAATAAACTATATATTGCTAAGAGGGCTAGGGAGGATTGATGTAATTCCCACGGGGGATGTAGGGTTTAGAAATAAGGCTAAAAGATTTTTAGGTATAGACAACATTGAGGAAATACTTTCTTCTGTTAAGGAATATTCCGGGATGATTTATTATTACTTACTTTTGGAAAATCTTTATCATGAAGGACTTTTATAGTGTTTATTAGTTTGGTAGTAGTTTTATCTTAAGTAGTTCTCTGTAGTTAAAGCTAACGTTTAACATGCTTCTAAGCTACATGATTTTTCATAAATTTTTATAAATAACTTATCGGATTTAAAGGCATATTAACGCAAAAATACTGCGTTCTCTTGCGGTTAAGATTAAAGGCATGCATGTAGTGCTTTTAAAACTTTTAAAAGTATTAACTACTCAACATCAAAGCTCAAGTACCTTTAAATTCCCTTTCCATTATCCTATTCATAACCTCTACGAATTCCTCGACTTTCAATAACGAAAGTTTAACATCTTCTGTAGTCATAAAGCCTTCATAAAAGTTTGAGTGAAGTCTTAAACAGATAGACCAATCAGAGACCAATTTCTCGTCCTTTTCTGTGCTTATCAATTTACTCATAACTTCTTCTAATTGTCTGTGCCTATAATGTTCAAGGCCCTTTTTCTCAGCATATGCCTTTACAATTGAAGCACAAGCTCCCCAGGCTTTCTCTGAAGCTTGAATTAAATCCCCGCTCTCAAGATATTTCTTAGCCTCTGAGAGAAGTTCGTTTGCTTTCTCCTTATATAAAGTGAAACGCGTTGAGGGATCTAGATCTCTTAAAAGTTTATCAATAAGTAATAACTCTTCATCTATACCTTTCTCAAAAGCTTCCTTTCTAAGTGCTTCCTCCAGTAGCCTCGGTATTTCCACAAACTAATTATATGTGAATAATAATAAAATGTTTTATTAACTTTAATGGCTCAACATATCTGTAGCTAGCTAATAGAAATTTTACTGTAATTAGGTGATATATATCTTAAAAATATTCTATACAATTTATAGAGTAATCTACAGGCTCTATCTCATGAAACTAAAAATAAGAAACTATTCATGTAGTTAACACCTAATAGTAATTTAAGGAAATTCCCTTACCATAAAAAGTTGTAATATTTTTTCATTAACTAATAAATACTTTGAATTTATTCCCTTACTTTATTTAGTTTATCATAAGTAATTTTTCAGTTAATAGGACAATATTTCTTACTTATGTTCAACGTCACGTAAAAATGTAACGATTTTCCTATAAATGCTAACCTAAGTTAAGCTACTCAATAAACTTTGAAAGAATAACTGTTAGGATTACAAAAATAGGTGAAACTACCAATCCTAGGTTATCACAAAGAAATTCCTAATAGAACGAAATAATTTCCTCCCGTTTGTCCCTACACTTTCATTTCACTCATGATTGAGTGTTTAGCCCTCAACATGGGACTCCTTTGAACCCAACGACACAGGACTCACATCTCTGCTATTTTCACCCTCACCCTTTTGGGCACAGCCCACATCGGTGTGAGGGATTATTTACATCATAGAAATTTTAAATTAACGAATATAAAAAGATTTCTATCAATATAAAAAAGGATTCAGCCCCACGGCTCTCTTTAGGGGATTATATTTGCACAGACTGTGACGTTTTCACGTAACTTTTAAATACTTTTCATCACTTCTAATTAGTGTGGAGAGATACCTAACTCCAAGTGAGGTTGCCGAAATATTCGGGATGAGTAGGAGTGGGGTGATAAAGTGGATCAGGGAGGGGAAGATAAAAGCTATTGAAATTAACGGTAGGTGGAGGATCCCTTACAGCGAAGTAGAGAGGTTGTTGAGCGGTGGCGGTAGGCTCAAACAGGTCGCAATTTACGCTAGGGTCTCATCAAACACTCAAAAGGACGACTTGGAGAGGCAAATAAACGCGTTGAGGGAATGGGTTAAGAAGAATTACGGCAATGTGAGCGTTATTGAGATCAAGGACGTAGGGTCTGGGCTGAAGGAGGACAGAAGGGGGTTAAAGAAGCTGATTGAGTTGTCTAGGAGGAGGCAGATAGATGTTGTAGTAGTAGCTTACAAGGACAGGCTCACACGCTTCGGCTTCGACTACCTCGTTGAGCTGTTCAAGGCTTACGGGGTTGGCGTAGTCGTGGCTTTTCAAGAGGAACCAAAGGACTACATGCAAGAGTTAGTGGAGGACTTCGTTGAGATTGTCAGGTCCTTCGCTTCTAGGATCTATGGACATAGATCCCATAAATACGAGAAGGTGATCAAGTGTGTTGAAGACGCTGAGAAGGACGGTTAGGGTAGAAAGCGATACGCTGAACTACTGGAAGTACCGTGTGTTGAAGGAGGTCGAGGAAGTCCAGAAACGGATGGTCGACGAGATGATAGAGACAATCCTTAAGGAAAACTTGCCGACCACTAGGAAGAGGTTGCACGAGAGGTTTTATAAGTACTACAAGGCTAAGTACCCTTCATTACCTTCGAGGGTTATCGAGGGTGCTTATATTGTAGCTGGTAGGATAGTTAAGAGCTTTAGGGAGAGGAGGAAGAAAGGGTTAACTAAGAAGGACAAACCAGAGTACAAGAAGGTCGTCGTAATTTATCCCAACAAGATAAACTGGAGGTTCAACAAGCTCTCTGTAAGCGTTTTGACGCATAAGGGCTGGGTCGAGATCCCATTGAGGATTACTAAACAGCTAATCCGCTATCTTTACGAGGGGTGGAGGGTAGCAGAGGAGCTAAAGCTAAGGCTCATCGGTAGAAAAGTTGTCATTTGGCTGACTTTCGAGAAGGAGGAAGAAGTGAATGTGAAGGAGGGCAACTATCTCTCCATCGATGTTAACGAGAACAACGTGACGGTCGCGGTCTTCGAGGGCTTTAAACTGAAGGAGATCAGGCGTTATGAGACCAACTTGGGCAGGATAGTTGTCAACTATGCCATTAGGAGGAAAGAAATTACTAAAGGATATTCAACTAAGGAGGAGCTAATTAAGAAAAAGCTGAGGAGGTTAAGGGAAAGGGAGAGGAAACTTGACGTGCTGAGGAAGACTGTTAAGAGAATTGCAGAGCTAGCTAAGAGTTTCAACGCCAGGGTCGTTGTCGGCAAGTTCTCTTCAATGGCTAAGGAGAGGATGGAAAAGGACAAGAATGACGAACTCAGGCACAGGGTCCACCAATGGAGTGTCGTTAAGTTCGTGGAGTTGCTTAAGGCCCAACCAGTTGACGTTGAGGAGGTCTCCGAGGCTTACACCTCGTCGATCAACCCTTTTAATGGCAAGAAGTTAAAGAAAAGCAAGCAGATCATTGAGAGAATTGTTAAGGTTTTTAACCCCTACCTAATGACGGGCACTGCTCACGAGGGTAGGGGGATTAAAGTTTTCAGGGTGAATGCTAGGTACTTGGACGGCGGGGACGTTTTATTGGAGAGGGACTCAATTGCACCTCTCAACCTCATGAAAAAGGTGGATGGGAGGGTAGTGGTGTTCCCCTCGACCAGCCCCAATGAGTTGAGGGTGACTGTGTATGAGCCCTCAAGAGGGGTGCCCGTGGTGGAATTAGAAGTGATTAAAAGTAAGGATAAGTTACGCCACGGGTAAACACTGCGATTCAGATAATAATTAAGGGAGTAAGCGTATAAACTTCTTAGAACATATTCATAAATCATTCTGTAATGATATATTTCTTCGATCGCATTATATCTTTTTTAGTCTTGATCTTATTTCATCTATCAAAATAAGTATATTTTCTTTTGCGATATCATCAGTTCTGAATGGGCTTAGTATAGTGTCTTTATCTGCCCCATTATACTGATATTCATGAAGTGCTAAGGCTAATTTGGTAACTAAGTTTACATCTTTTCCTAAAAGGAGGGATAGCTCCTCCATATAGGAAGTAGGTATAATAGCAATTAACCAATCCGCAAACTCTACTATTTTCCTCCCTCTCAATTTCTTCTTGCCAGGATATTTCTTTAATAACTCGCCCCTTATATCTACCAGCATAGCACCTAATAGAGCTTTCCATGCTTGAAATGCTTTACCCGCAGCATTGCGTAAAAGCCCTTCTTTTACAAACTCTTCAGCTATATTAGCCTCAAATTCCGCTTCCTTTATCCTAGTTCTCTTATAACCTTCAATATCAAACCAAGGTTTCGGCAATTCTTGCATATAATAATAACAATCTTTTTAAGAAATAAAGTTTTTATCACTTCTATCTTGAGATGGTTATGTAGCCTAACCTTAGATTTTGGGTTAAGAGGAATCTTCTAGTATCTAAATAATCTAGTATCTAAATAAAAGGTATAATATGTAACCTCTCTCCTAATTATTTTTAGATTACTCCGAATGGTTTATAATCTCCAAGTTTAAAGTAATCAAATATGAGTGAAAAAATTGTTGATGAGATACTTAATAATCCTCAATTACTTTCAGTACTAGCTGAAAAAATTTATGCCAAGCTTAAGGATGAGATTGTAATAAAGAAATTGGAAGAAAACAGTGAAAGTATAAGGGCTTTACAAGAGGAGATTAAAAAGCACACTGAGGCAATTCAAGCACTTCAACAAGCCATTCAATCCTTACAAGAGACTGTGGATAAACACACTGAGGCAATTCAAGCACTTCAAGAGATAGCCAAAAAACAAAGTGAGGCTATAGTATCACTACAACAAGCAGTCCAATCTTTGCAAGAGACTGTGGATAAACATACTCAAGCCATAATATCACTCCAAGAGACTGTTAAGAAACAAGGAGAAGCAATTCAGTCTTTACAAGAGACTGTGGATAAACACACTGAAGCAATTCAAGCACTTCAACAAGCCATTCAATCCTTACAAGAGACTGTTAAGAAACAAGGAGAAGCCATAGTATCACTTCAAGATGCGGTGAAGAAACAAGGTGAGGCTATAGAGGCTTTACAAGAGGCAGTGAGAAAACGAGGTGAGGCTATAGAGGCTTTGCAGAAGGCTGTGCTTAGGTTGGGTAGGGAGGTTAAGAGGCTTTCGATAGAGTTAGGTGGTTTTACTAATAGGGCTGGGAGGGGTTTGGAGAGGGCTATGTTAAAGCTTTATAGGAAGGCTCTGGAGCTTCATGGTGTTGATCCTAAGAGGGTTGTTCACGGTAAGATAGTTGATGATGAGGGAGTAATTGAGAGGGGTAAGGTGTTTGAGGTGGATTTTTATGAGACTGACGATTATGTTTATGTGTTTGAGATAAAGAATTTTGCGGATAAAGGGACATATGATCAAATTATTGTTAGAAAAAAGTTATTCTCAGCAAAGTATAAGGATAAGAAGGTAAAATTATTTCTTGTAGCCAACTATGTGGATAAGAGGGTGAAGAAAAAGCTTGAGGAGGAAGGGGTAGAAATTATAGCTTCTCACGTTGTCAAATAGATAAGCTTCTTAATCTTCATGAAACTCTTACCGTAAAGCTGCTTTATGGATTGGTTAAATGTTTATCAGAGATAACATCTAGACTTTCCTTATCAAATTAATTTGACTAAAATTTACGAACCTAAAATCTAAGAAAATCGAAGGGACTGAATCCTTCTTCATATTAATAGAAATCTTTTTACATTCATTAATTTTAAATTTCTATGGTGGAGATGATCCCTCATTCTGATGTGGGCACTGCCCAAAAGGGTGGGGGTGAAAATTGCAGAGATGTGAGTCCTATGCCATTGGGCTCAAAGGAGTCCCATGACCCACCTACCGTGAAACTTGGTAGGTGGTTGAGGGCTAAGTCCCTACACCAGATCATGATTGAAGATAAAATGATTGAAATGATGGTATAGGGACAAACGGTCTCTCACGCCTCCTTTGCGGATTGTAATATTCTCTCAGAATTAGAATAATTGTATGAGGGAATAATTGATTATATATCATTGTCTCCAGTAAGTCCGTGGTATAACTTCTTAGTCTCTCCAATTGTCAATGTACAATCAATTATCCAATCCCAAAATAATAAAATAAAGTGAATTCGCAAAAGAGCCGTAAAAGACCACAGTTCACAAAGAGACTTAAATCTTCCCATTTATATATTAAATTATTTTTCCTTTACAAAAAATGTAAATAATAAAATAAGGCATTATTGAATGTTAATAGTTTATAGAAATATGAATAGCTTGACGACAGTACTAGGAATCACTAATACATTGTAATTAGAGATAACTTTATAGTTTGAAGCCAAAACGGGTAGCAAGTGAAAGTTGTAAAATACTTAATCCCTTACGTGTTAATAAGTTCGTTTAACTATTACTTTGCCAAAGAAGCAATATCTTCTGCTTCACCCATTGTTTTTAACCTCATTAGATACTTAATATCTACAGCAATATTCGTCTCGTTAAGTAAGAAAGTGATTTTTAGCAAAGACATAATCCAATTAGCAATTTACACTACTGCCTCATCACTCCTTTGGGCATATGGATTACTCTATGTAACTCCAGCTGAGTCAGCTGTATTAAGTTATACTATGCCATTATTTTCAATCCCAATAGCCCTTCTAGTATTATCAGAAAACCCTACGCTAATTGAGATTATTGGTGTAATCATAGGGTTTTCCGGAGTGATCCTTTACGGTTTACCTTTAATTCATGGGTTTACGTTATTGGGATCAATTGTAACAGTTGTTAATGCAATATTTTGGGCCTCTTTTTCAGTATATTATAGAAAACTAAGAGAATACGATCCACTAGTAGTTAACTCAAGCCAGTTTGCCATTGGTTCTATAATATTGACATTATTATTGCCAATAGACTATAAAGTTGATTTAAATGAGCAATTCGCATATGGTATTGTATATACTTCTATACCAGGTGGAGCATTATCGTTCTTTTTGTGGAATATGATGGTAAAGATAGAAAAGATTTCAAGGGTTACTGTTTTAAGCTTTTCAGTTCCCATTTTAACTACTTTGGTGGAATATATATTATATGGAACACCCCCTCTACTCATTCAAATAATTGGAATTATTCTCATGTTTATAGGAATTTTGGTCTCTAGGATAAGGAAGATATAAAATAAAATTTTTGCAGTAAATAATAGAATATAAAAAGCTGTTCTTCTTTATAATATTTAACAATAAAATCTATATATAAATGGGGATGAAATATTGATTCAATGAAAAATAAAAAATGACTCCATGAAATTCAAATCCTTTTTTGACCTAAATCAAAAGACTAAATGAAGAAGTGCAAATTAAGAAAAATACTTATAGTCTTACATTACGTTAAAAACATATAATAGATCTCTTCTTGTTGAATGAAAATTTTTTATTAATAAGCAATAAAATAAGAAGTTAAATTAAAAATATTTTATTATTTCATGAACAAATATTATAATTTTTTATGGTAATGAAACAAACACATCCTTTTTATCTTGAAATTTTCTTAAAGTATAATATACTATTGTTCACAAAGCGATATTCATGTAATTACCTTAATTTATCACGGAAATTTAGTGTTGGTTTTCTCTAACCCATCCTTCTTTAACCCTCTTAAGTCCCTTAATCTTCTCAAGAACTTTTCTTTTATTATCTTCATAAATATTAAGTTTATCACAGATTACTTTGCCTTCGTAAAAAGCATCAATAACAATAGTATTAAACTCACGTATTTTATCTTCCAGTTTTTCTTTCTTAACAAAATGAAGTTCTATTGCATCGGTTGGTGGAAGTTTTGGCATTTCTTCGCCTATAACTAAAAGATCGTAATCACTATAAATTTTGTAATCACCCCTAGCTCTAGAACCGAAGAGTATTACTGTGTAATTTCTCTCGCATAAATAGGAAACGTACTCTTTAAATTGTGTTTCCTCATTTTTGTAGAGCTCTAATAAATCAGATAATAGAGAGAATCGTTTCCATGCATCTGACACATTTCTCGCCCTCACTCCTATCCATATCGATTATCTCCTCTTCTGGATACCTAGAGCCTAAATACATTAGGGAGAGATAGTTAGCACAATCAAGTATTTTATCGTTTAGTTGGAGATTTTTAATTTTTGCTACCTCATCCAATAATCTTTTTATCGAATGTGTATAAATTATTCCTCCAGTGGTTTGGACTAAGACACCTTTTAATCTCAGTTCCACAGCCATGACAGCATGGAAACAAGCTTCAGGATAATAGCCTTTATCGAGAAGGAGATAAGCAACCTCTTTATCTTTATCACTTTTTTCAAACCACTTTGCCACAATATCTTATTTATGCGAATTATTAAAACTCTAATTGTGGAATCGCTAAACAAAGTAAATCGTGTCAACTAAGCAGGATAATTATACTCATTTCATAAAGATTATTCAACTAGGAAAATCTTGTATTTATATATTATTTAGAAATTTTCCCTCAGTTAATCCCTAATGAGCTGAGGTAAATGAGGTTTTAAGAGAGTAGTTGTGGCTGAATTAGAAGTAATTAAAAGCAGGGATAATTTAAGATAGTGGTAAATACCAATGTCCACTAAAAGTATAATTCATACTCGTATTATACTGATAACAACCAGAAATATTTTAGTGTTGAGTATATTAATTGTGCGTGTTATTTCATAAATTTTGATATAAATTACTGGTTATAGAACTTAAACTAAAATTGCCATATACATATATGAGGAAATGCTATGGATCTTATTTCATTATTACCATAAGTAAAATCTCGTCTTAGTTTTACTCAGCATAGAAATTTCACTTAATTATTTCAATATATGTGAGTTTCACTAAAATAAAAAAGAAAATATTTAAATCGTGATTATTATATCAACATCTCCTATTGCTGCATAGAAATCTGGGAAGCAACCAATCTTAGCTTCTTCAATTAATGAACTTGCTAAATTCCTCATATAAGTACACTGGTCGCAGGCTTGTAAGTATATTCCTTTCTCGTAAAGTTCTCTTAGTCTTTCCGCAGTATCTGTTCCTTTAGTTAGCATATAAACGTTATCATTCACAAAGAATATTCCTTTAACTTTAGCATTATGCCTTCCTTCTTCTAGCTGGGGAATTATCATATTTACCAGAATGTACTGAGCTAGATTAGTTAGAGCGATATACGCGATCTTCTTCATTCTCTTATCCTCATAAAGACTTCATAAACTAAGTTTTTCACATCTTCAGTTACTTTATATCCCTTTATCTCGTAAAGTTTTTCTATTGCCTCCCTGTAGTTCTTAACTTCACCATTGCATATCCATTCACATATAGCTTCTAATGCAATTCTTGTAGTAAAGCAAGTTGGAGAAGAGTATCTTATATCGATTTTCCCTCCTTCTTTCTTCCAGTATAGTTTAACTATACCCTTTGGTGTTTTTATTAAATCTGTGTTATATCCTTCTATATTTCTTCCAGTATATTTTTGATTCATTAGGAAATCTAGTGCTGAAATTCTCTTCTTTGAGTTACAACAGTTATCAATTTTTTGCATTTAGGGTCACCCTAAATTCTATTTTAAAGTATAAAAGCTTTACTCTAATCATGAAGAGTGTGGAGATAGTGTCGTCATTAAGCTATTTATATTTGTATTACGAGTATTACTTATGGGTAGGAAGCCTGTATTTAGGCAAGATTTAGCTTGTCCCTCTTGTGGTAGTCATCACGTCGTTAAGTGCGGTAAGCCTCTTGGTAGGCAGAGGTTTCTGTGTAGGGATTGCGGTAAGTACTTTCTTGCAGACGCGGTTTATCACCACCACTCTAAGGAGGTGAGGGAGAAGGCTTTGAGGATGTATACTAATGGTATGAGTATGAGAGCTATTTCTAGGGTTCTTAACGTACCTCTGGGTACTGTTTTCACTTGGATTAAGCGTTATGGTAAGAGGAAATATGAGAAGCTAGTGGACTTGTGGAATAAGGCTAAAGAGCTGGTCAAGGGTAAGGTCGTTACTAAGGTTGTTGATGAGATGTGGACATACTTGTACAGAAACACTAGGGCTTTCTACAAGTGGGTATTCACTTGTTATGTGTACACTAGGCTAGGGTTATACATAATTTACTCTGTGGGTGATAGGGACGAGAATACTTTTCGTGAGGTCAAGGACTACGTGCCAGATGATGGTAGGTGGGTGAGTGATGATTACAACGTTTACTTTTGGTTAAAAAACCACACGGTAGTCTCACTTGTTAATCCCAACGAGGGGCTTCATTCCTCACTGAGGGATAGGCTTGTACGTTTCAAGAGGGCTACGAAGGCTGTTAACAGGAGTATAAATATGGTGAAGTATTCTATAGCACTAGTCTTGTGGGAGAGAAGGCTAATCCCAGAATTTGTAGCTTAATGACGACACTATCAGTGTGGACAACAATATTTTTAATTTGATATAAATTATATAGAATGTAAATTTAGTTTCAATTTATCGTTAGATCTCTTTACTGATAATAAAAGGCGTTATAATTGTAATCTCTATTAGAATTTTTACTGTGTAATTAAAGTGTTTAAAAGGAAGAGGGATTTAAGGTAATTTTGAATAAATTACAAATGAATGAAATTGTTGTCCACACTCGGTGAAGATATCGTAGAGAAGTTAATGGAAAATGTCTCATTTACTTTTCTCTCCGTTAAAATTAATGCCCTAACAACAGTAGCTATAAGAGTGGTTACAGCTGTAAGAAGTATTAAAATCTTGTTAATTTCCGTTAATGCCCCTAGAATAGGCGAAAATATAGCCGGTAATCCTGCAATTGTCATGAACCAACCTACGTTAGTGGCTTGTTTATTTTCTTCATCCTTTATTATTAAATACTGCCTAGAAACGTTTGAAAGAGGATAACCTATTCCCAAATCTATTATGAATCCAGAAGGTACAAGGATTGGAGAGAAGGTATATATCATGAGAATTGAAATGGATCTGATAACCCCTCCTATCATAATCCCCCTCTTCGGACCAATCTTAA
Source organism: Sulfurisphaera tokodaii str. 7 (assembly GCF_000011205.1). Lineage (NCBI taxonomy): Archaea > Thermoproteati > Thermoproteota > Thermoprotei > Sulfolobales > Sulfolobaceae > Sulfurisphaera > Sulfurisphaera tokodaii. Next base: position 1,065,668 of record NC_003106.2, on the reverse strand, counting down.
GAACTAATCTTCCAGCAAAAACGGAAAGAGTGGAAGATAATACAGTAGAGGTCCCATAAAATATACCTATGGTGACTATAGAGTATCCAATTTGTCTAAATATAATTGGTAAAAAGAACATCCATGAAGCCGAGAAGAAAGTTGGTATAGCTGAAGTTAAGCCTAAAATTAGCGTATTCCTTGAAGGTAACACAATAAAAACTTATTTCGCAAATATTAAGCCTTTACGGTATAAGAATAATGAAATGAGGACGAAGCATAGTGTTTTTCATAGTAAATGCGAAGGGTAAATGACATTTATCGGCACAAAGCATATCTTGTCACCTCGATTATTTGGCTCACTTTTATATCTTAGGGTAAAACTTGTCCCTTACAACCATTATCAAAAAGACTAAAGTTCGACTATTCTAATTTATAATTCACTCTAGGTTAATATAATAGACCATTTCACAATATTTGAAAGCTTAAAGAGTTGTACGTATATGTTATGATTTAAATCTATATCTGAAAGTAACTAAATACTTTTTGTAACAACAACAGCGGTACCATATGCTATTATCTCATCCATATTTTGAGCCAATTCATTAGAATCGAACCTAACGCTAATTACAGCGTTTGCTCCTAGTGCTTTAGCTCTTTCAATCATTCTTTCTAAAGCTTGCATTCTCGCTTGTTCAGCCATTTCCACATACTCTTTAATCTCTCCTCCAATTAAACTTCTAAAAGAAGCTGCTATATTACCTCCCAGACCTCTAGATCTTACCGTTATTCCAATTACAACTCCTTTAACTTCAACTATCTTGTATCCAGGTAGCTCTTGGGCAGTGGTAATCAGAATATCACTTTCTCTGAAACTCATAAATATTATAAATATCTATATGAATTTAAAGTTTACTAAGATAGAAGATTAATATGTTATATTAGATAGATTTCTGTTTTTGTGATTCCTCAATTATATGGGTTTGATTTTCTATTAAATTATATTTTGAGGAAAGAGATGGATTTATTTTCTAAAGAACTTGTATTTTAAAAAGCAATAATGATATAGCTGGATCCCATTTAAATAAACGTTAATTTTCCTATTCGATTTCGGAATTCTCTCTAAAGACCTATGTTTTCTAGCTCATAAAACTGTGGGTATCTTTGCCTTATCCTTTGCAAAATCCACAAATTCATCTACAGCCATTCCTGCTAATTGTGAAGCACCCCTATAATCGCCTGTTTCCACATAATATTCTAGTGCTATTCTTATTTTTGTTGGTTGCGATTTTATGAAATCCCAATCAGCATACTTCCTCCTAATCTCCCTAGCCTCCTTAAACCTCTCAATCCACTCCTTCAACGCTTTCTCATCAATCATACATTCTAAATTAAACCATAACCACTTAAATCTTTAGATGAAAACTTGTGCCCAGTTTGCTTACTGTACTCCTCAATTTCATATTTTATATCCGTAATTAAACCTTTATTGTGAAGTTGAATTAGCACTTCTAATGCTCTCATTACTTTAACGTCCTTGTAATCTTTATAATAATTTACTAATGCTACTGCACCACCGTTTTCTGTAAGCACTGTATAACCTTCTACCTTACCTATTACTACACAATAAGCTTCAGGATAATCAACTGCTCTTATCGGAAGTCTTCTAGTCTCATAAACTAACCTTAAAGCTTCTTCCCTTATTTGTGGTAACTCAGGGTATATTGCAAGATTATTATTTTCTAAACCTTGAGCTATCCATAAGAGGGTTCTTTCATTTCTTACTTCATTAAACACTGAGTCCGGTAGATATATGAGGTCAAAAAGTTTGAAAATTAGATCACGTTTCGAATATCTAACCCAATCTATTAAAAATGAAGTATCTGCAACTGCAATCATACGCTAGGTATCCTCGCTTTTATTCTAAGCTCATTAAAGTCCTCCATTGCCATACCCGCTAATCTTGAGGCATTATATAAGTCTCCCGTCTCTATATAATATTCTAGTGCTATTCTTATTTTTGTTGGTTGCGATTTTATGAAATCCCAATCAGCATACTTCCTCCTAATCTCCCTAGCCTCCTTAAACCTCTCAATCCACTCCTTCAACGCTTTCTCATCAATCATACATTCTAAATTAAACCATAACCACTTAAATCTTTAGTGATAAGTTTTTCTTCAGTGCCTAATGCGGAATGAACCATAATAAATTAAGGAAAATGCATGTTTAGGACAAGTTCTATATATGTTTCCGTACATTACTAATAGCCATTATAAATATTCATTTGACACATAGGACTTATAGGAAAATCGTTACATTTTTACATACGTTAAAAATATATAGAAAGACCATTTTACTAACTGAAAATTTATTTCTTGTAAACAATAAAGCTAATAATTAAAATTTAGAAATATTTATTAGTTCATGAGCAAATATTATGATTATTTATAGAGGATATTTCCTTAAACTACTAAATACTCATAAGCTTGAACCACCAGATCCTAAGTAATTGATAATTCTGGTGCTCCCTAATAATTTTTCATCATAAATCTTCAGTAAATTATTCTTAAAAAAGATATTGATATGCACTAAACAGATAGGAGATTATTCATAGAACAAATCCTAAATGATATTACAGCACTCTAAAAATAGAAAATCTGGTTATGCCTGTTTTTCTTTATATATCTTCACTATATTTTGTAGAATTTCCTCAATATTATTCACATTAGAATACTTTTTCTTAATATCTTCGAGTTGCATTTTATGTTCCGTAAAGTGTTTAATTAATACGTCATTAACTATTTCAGAGAGAGTAGAGATATCAAGATTATACTTATTTTTTAGCTCGTCAATAACTTCATCTACTGTGCATGTCTTTTTAGAGTTTAAGGATATTTTACCAGATTTAAAATTCCAGCTCATATGAATAACTAACCGAGAAAGTAAATAAACTATAGCTTATTAGCTAAAAATATAAGCTAGAAAAATCATATTATAACCAATGGCTTACACTCCTTATGGAGGATACCCACCACCACAACAGCCACCAGGCGGTTATCCGCCACCCTATGGACAATCGCCCTACGGACAGCCGTCATCAATATTTATGTGCGAACAAAATATGGGATTAGGCGGACAGCAACAAATGGTACCATTACAATATCCAGTAAATTTACAATATGTTGTCCAACAAGTCCAAATGTACTTAATGGGTCAAGGTTTTAACGTTTTTCCCTTCGTAGGTCAGAATATGGCTGTTATTCAAGCACAACATAATAGTTTACTAGGAATGTTAACTGATAAAAACGTGAGTTACACAATAAGAATTTGCCAAGGCAATATGGGTGGACAATGGGTTGCTGTAGTGGAAACTGGAATAACTAATTTAATGCAAGATTTACTAACTTTAGCTGGTGTTGGTGGCGGAACTTTTCTTTTAGGTGATGAAGTTCTCCACAACAAACTAGTAGAACTATTGGGTGGCGGTCTTACAGCATATGATGCTTACAATCTTTATAAAGACTATGCTAATGAGCAACAATTAATTAACACCGTGATGATGGCTCTAATGAGTGCGCCTCCACTTTATCAAACTGGGATGTACCCACAACAACCAGGAATGTATCAGCAGGGTGGGATGTATCAACAACCCGGAATGTACCCACAACCGGGATATCAACCTAATCCTTATATGCAACCTACTAATCCTGCATATCCTGCACAACAACCTCAACAACAACAAAAACCAGTTATACCTCAGCCACAACAACAAGTAAAGAAGATAAAATGTTGGAAATGTGGTGAAGAAGTTGATGCTGATGCAAAATTCTGTCCTTATTGTGGTGCATCATTAACTCCAGTAAAATGTCCCAAATGCGGTTACGTAAATCAAGCTGGAGCAAAGTTCTGTTCTAATTGTGGCTATCAACTTACACAAGCCCAGACACAGTAAGTTATGCATATACTTGCTTTAGATAGTTAAGGTATTGATTTGTAAAATTTCCCGTAACGTAGTAATGTCTAACCACTATAGTATTTATACTACTTATTATATTTACAGTGAGCAAAACGGTCATATTTACCCAACTTTCGTTAACTATCTGATCAGCAACGGAATTAGGTATGTTGACATCTATCTTCTCGGAGGCAGAAGTTGTGTAGATACAAAAGGATTTAGAAATATTGTAAACTTTACCCATAATTTCAATACCAGTAACGTTTATAATGTAGTAACAATCAAAGGGTTTTTTAACATTAACATTTAACGTAAAGCAGATGAGATCGTAAAGGTATCGTGGGTTCTCAACCTTTATCCTTATACTAACGAAATAAGGATAAAAATAACTTACAGCGATAAGTGAAAGCAGTACTAGGATCAGAATTGCTGGAACAATAAGAAGCTTATCCATAAGATAAGTGATGAGAGAATGTTAATAAAGTTCTTCAGAAGTGTATAATAATAGTCTTATAGTTGCAAAGGGCTAAAGATGTTAAAAGTAAACTCATAATGTAAGCGATGAGATAAGCTTTATACTGACTAATACAACTTACCCTTAGCATTTACTATGAAAAGACCATAGCTTTAAATAGGTACGATAAATCTCAAGACTTTACAACATGTTTTTCTTCATTTAAAACCTCACAACCAAGTATTGACTCACTATAATCCTTTATAATCCTCATAGCCACTTTTATTAACTCTGCAACATTATCACTTGCAATAGAATACAAAGAATACTTTCCGTCTTTTCTCACCTTAACAATCCCACAGTTCCTTAAACAAGATAAATGGTGAGAAATTAGAGACTGAGACTTTTTCAGATCCTTACTGATCTCATCTACAGTTAACTCTCCTTTTTCTAGAAGTAAAAGTGTTATACTTAATCTAGTCCTATCTGACAAAGCAGAGAACAGTCTTTCCAATTCAGTTAGTAAAGGCTCCACAAGTATAATTCTGAGTTGAAGTTTTAAAAATGTTTGTATGAACATCTGTTCATATGATAAACTTAAATATTTTAAAACAAAGAGTATTATGAACGAGAATGAAATTCAGAATAAATACCTCAGAACTAAAATGCGAATACTGTGGAGGAGAACTAACAGAAGACAATATTTATGTTAGAGTAATAAATGGCAAAGAACATTATTTCTGTTGTTCACATTGTGCTGATAAATATGAACAGAGGATTAAAATGTGACTGAAATGAGATTGGTAATTGTAGGTAATGGGGCAGCAGCATTTGCAGCATTAATAAGGGCTAACGAACTTGGAGTTAAACCAGTAATGATTAGTCACGGAATTATAGGTGGAACTTGCGTTAATGTAGGTTGTGTGCCCTCAAAAAGAATGTTAAGAATAGGTGAAGTTTACGATTACACAAGAAAAACTTTAGGAAAAGATGTATACCCAGATTTTTTCAAAGCATTTGAAGATAAACAAGAAATAGTTGAGACTTTAAGAAAAGAAAAATATATAGATGTTTTATCCTCATATGACGTAGAATATGTGGAGGGAAAAGCACACTTTGTCTCCCCTAAGGAAGTAAAGGTTAATGGTAAAATAATTGAGGGAGATAAGTTCATAATTGCGACGGGTTCTTCTCCTCAAATACCGGATATACCGGGGCTGAAAGAACTCGGTTATTGGACGAATGTAGAAGCTTTATCACCAAACAGAAAAATCTCCTCGCTGGCTGTTATTGGTGGAAGAGCTTTAGCATTAGAGTTTGCACAGATGTACAAAAGGCTAGGAGTAGATGTTTTAATACTTCAAAGAAGTAAGATAATAATACCCAATTGGGAACCAGAAATTTCAATTGCAGTTCAAAACTACTTGTCAAAAGAAGAGGGCATATATATTGTTACTGACGTTAAAATTAAAGAAATTAAAAAAGGAGATGAAGGAGGGAAAATAATAGTAACTGATAAAGGTGAAGCAGAAGTAGACGAAATTTTAGTTGCAACCGGAAGAAGACCTAATGTAGACTTAAACTTAGATGTAGCGGGAGTAAAGCTAAACGAGAAAGGGGGAATATTAGTTAATGAAACACTTCAAACAACAAACCCCAATATCTACGCTGCTGGAGATGTAATCGGAGATTTAATGCTTGAATCTTTAGCCGGTAAAGAAGGTTCAGTAGCTGCTGAAAATGCTATATTAAACTCTGGTAAAAAGATAGACAGACTTAGTATACCACAAGTAATATTCATAGAACCTAACGTTGCAAGAGTAGGGCTTACTTATCTCGAGGCACAGCGTGAATACTCAGTTGAATCAAGAGTAGTTAAGATGAGTAGTGTTGCTAAAGCCAGAATATTAAGGGAGCCCCAAGGATTAATAAAAATGAATGTGGATAAAAATACAAAGAAAATACTGGGAGTACAGATGTTTGGAAAGTATGCTGCTGAAGTAATAAATGAGGCTGCATTAGCAATTAGATTAAGGGCAACGATAGACGATATAATAGATACTGTTCACGTATTCCCTACAATGGCTGAAAGCTTAAAACTAGCTGCAATGTCGTTCTACAGAGATGTGGATAAAATGAGCTGTTGTGTTGACTAAGGAAAAATTTTAATTAATTTTAAAACATTTATGAGAATACTATCTCATGAATAATATATTTCTTATCAAGACTTTTATATTAGTAATTAGAATAATATATCGTAGAAAATTAATATTACATACAAGTATTAAGAAGTTTAAAACTTAATTTGCCTACATTGTTAGCTTATATTTGTAGTTATGCTATTTGTAAAAAAGCAAGAAGATTATTATGTGTTTATTGATATAGAAAATTCTAAATTAGTGACCAATCTAATATTTTCATTAAGCAATCACATAAGTATTTTGGCCGGACTCTGGAATATAATAAATTAATGGATATTGATAATTTCCTTGTGGATAGTACCACAATATCCCTGAAATTTGAGATGGAGGATTACTGGTAGGCCATACAAAATACCAATAGCCTATATCATATAAAAGATTTTTCGAGTTTACTATAGTCTCGTTGAAGATAAGAGTATTATTGTAAAATGGCCCATTTTTCAGCATTATTTTGGAAACATTATAAAATGAACCTAGACCATTACTCGATTGAGCTGAGACCAGAAAGGCTTGAGAAATTGCATCTGCCAGAGTAGAAGATCCAAATTTTACCGATATATTATATCCATTTAGCTGAGTGTAACTTGGTAAATTAGTATAATTCAGAATTTTACCATTAGAATACAATGTTATGTTAAAAGATTTAGAATTTCCAGTAATAGCTCCGTAGCTAATGTTAATAAAGTACCATTGATTAAGATTTAGATTACATAAAAATGTTTGGGAACTTTGAGAGGATGATAATAAAGTTGAATATACATATAGCTTCTCGTTCTGTTGAAATATCATTAAGCTTACATTATTCCCATTTGTTGCTACAAACGACAAATTAAGTATTAAGGCTTTAATAGATGAGTTAGCTATTGGTTTAAACCACAATCCAAATCCAATGGCCTTTTGTGATGTTACAAAATGGGGGGCATTTGCATTCTGTAATGCCTTACTGTAAGAGTTGTAATTACCAGTTGATGAGACTACATAAAGTCCAACACCTTGATCGAACGGATTTAGATATGTGTACCCAAGCCTATACCACTTTCCTTGATAATAGTATAATATCCAGACAACTATAATTTGATTTAAGTTCAATTTAGCTGATAGGATATAAGTCGTGTTGGAAGAAACGTTAAAAGCTGAAAGTGATGAAACTTTTCCTAACAAAATTCCTTCTTGAGGTAAATATATATTGTTTGAAATAGTAAATGAATTTAAGGGTTTGTAGCCATTTTGCGATGAGTAGAATAGGGATGCGTTCTGTGTCTGGTTGGGTATATAATAGTATAGTAAGGAATAATTCATAGGTGAAACCACAAAAGGTAGTACTACAACTTTTGTAACGGGCACACTAACCCATATTAAGTAACTAACGTTGAAATCGTTTCCTTTACTATTATAGAAGTAAGCTAAATTAGATACCTCAATCTGAAGATATTTAGATACTGTTATCACGTTTCCTTGAGTTGATACAGAATACTGCACATTAGAAAAATAAAAACTATAAAGTGAGAATACACCAAGTGATAAGGCTATAGTGATAACCACTAACAGTAAAGCTATAATTGCATTGTTCACAATACTATAATCTTAGAAAGATTTATTAAATTTTTTTCTAATATTAATACATGCCAAATGAAATTGTAAGCGAGATGATTCTAATAATTGCAGTAGTTATTATAGGTCTTGTTATATCGGGCTTTACAATTTCATATTTAATTCCTCAAGTAGCCTTCACTAACGCCCAAAATCAAGCTAGTAACATAGCTCAATCTTCATCTCTCTCAGTGGGTCCGTTACTTATCAGTGGTAGTACAGGGAGCGCGGTAGTAATATACAATAACCCGTCAATAACAGGCTATGTATATGTGATAGCCTTTGCTGAGCCCTCCTATTTACAACCTTCAGTAGGAGTAGTAACGCCAACCTCAAATCCGTCATTTGCAGTTTATTTACAAAATGGTAAACTAGCTAATCAGATAACCATTAACTCTCCCATTTACGATGTAAGCGGTAAGATTTTGTATAGTAGTCCTATTACAGCTTATCAGGTACCCTTTAATACTCCAGCAACTATAGTAATAAATAATATTCAAAATAACGATATTTTAGTAATTTGGATTATATATAATTCAGGTGGTTATTGGTTTAGAGTAAGTTTTACTTTTACGGGTGTTCCCTCATGAGGAGAGGTATATCTGTAGCAATAGCACTGATAATTGCTTTACTCCTACTTATTGTATTTTTAATTCCCGTATTTATACTATTTAATGAAAAGCCGATTTATAGTACTCAAGGTCAATTCCAGGGCAGTGCTTATATTCAGCAACAACAGTATCAGAATAACCAAGTGTATAGGGGGAATCCAAACATTTATTACAATTCCAGTACAACTCCGTCCCTAGTGTTTTACTTTAACTCACTTCCTTCATTATTTAATATAACCCAAATATATTATTATAACGGCAGTATATGGGTTCCAGTATTACATGGCAACTTGGTAGTTTCTGGGAATACAAAATTACCATTGCCGGAGAAAGCATTTAACGATCCCATTATATTAGTTACATCTTTAGGAAACGTCTATTTCTTAGATCCTAATACATCAATAACAACAGTAACCGTTTCAGGTCCTACGGGTAAAATCCCGATTTACATAACAGCATTCGTAATAAACGGGAGTAAAACAATACCAGTCTCAATTCAGGTTATATTTGGAACTAATCCTCCAACTTTAACACCAACATTATGTTACGTAAATCCGGGTACATATACTATATCAAATAAGAACGGATCAACAATATTTTTATCCGGCTATGGACTAACTGCAACATTTCAAGACTGGACAATAGTTGGTGATGGAACTCTAAATTCACAATCACCACAATCAGTTACACTCACAGCCTATGGCCCTGTTGTAATAACAGCAGTATATAAAGCACAACTAACTAAATTTACTGTTACTATCATGCCTAAAGGCATACCGTTAGGTAGTAAAGTACAGAATAACGGGGCAACGTTAACATCACTGAATTTAACAATACCAGTATTAATAGATAATAAACTATATAATATTCCAGCTAGTGGTGCAACTTTACAACTAACTTATGGTTATCATATAATTCAATTTCCTATAACATATAATATTACGTTTAACTACACGTACTCTAGAACGACTATCTACGCTGGTGAAATAAATACTTATCAATTAACTGGGCTTTCGACGAGTTCAAACAACATACAAGTTGTAAATAAAAACGAAATATTTGTGAATAGTAGTGGGACTGTCTACGGTAATTATCAAGTAAGCCAAGTTTATTACCTTGTTATCGTGAAAAATAATTTCTATTTACCCAACGGTGTAACTTTGGTTTCTAATACCTCACCTATTCTTGGAGATCTTGCTGGACAACTCATTCAGATAAATAACACATATGATTGGGGACCAACTTCTAATTACATGCCTCAAAAATTCTATGTGCCAGCAAATAGTAAATTCAAAGTGACTTACGATTATTTGAGCCAGTCGCCTATTGGAACTTATAAATTACTACTGCAATTACCACTGCTAGGTATATCTCAAACTTATGTATCATTGTTATCATATCCGCAATGTATAACTGTAAATTACGCTAATGGGAATACTCAAACAATATATATTGGACAAAATGGCTATCCAAATGGCAATTCTTATTTTACCGTATCAATGCCAGTGACTATTATTAATTATGAAGAATGGGAATATGGTGGTACTACATCTCCAGGTGGGGGACTATGAGGAAGAAAGCCTTATCTAATGTAATTTCAGTTATAATCGTATTAATTATAATATTAGTTATATTCGTACCACTCCTTATATACTATAACTCTTCTCTTAGTTCCAGTGTAGTTTCTCAGCAAATAGTTAACAATTATATTTATCTTAGGAACTTACAAGTTAATCAGGTTATTACGGGGCATCCAGCATTTTACTACAACGGTAGTAGTATACTTGTGGTCTATAGTAACGGAACATTCGTACCCCCTTCGAATGTAACTATAACTAGTATATTATATTTAAATCAGAACGGTGTGTGGCAAAATATAACTAGCTTAAAATATCCCATAAAGTTAAACCAGTCAGAAGTACTTTTGTTACCAACTTATGTTCAGAATAGCCCAATTATTATAGTAACCTCTTTAGGTAACATCTTCTTTTTACAGCCTAATTCAAGTATAGGACCCGTATCCTTTAACGGAAAAGCCGGTGTTACAATATTAGCTCAAATATATACTAAAAATGGTCCTATAGGAGTTAGTACAAACATAACTACTAATATTATGGGAACTTTAACAAACTATACTACTCCTATAGTATTTCCAAACAGAACTGGTACATTTGTAGTAAGAGCCCCTCAGTACGTGTATTATCAGAATTCTAAAGGTCAAATAATTACTGGTGTGTTTTATAACTGGATAAAATTAGGAAGTGCTACAATAAACAGTACAACAACTCAAGGGATTAAGGTTACTTTATCTGGTAGTCCTTTAGTACTTATAGCTAACTATACACAAATTACAGCACAAGTTACCGTTACTCTTGAATCAAATTACCCAGGGTATGTTAACGTAATAGTAGATGGTAATTCTCAAACTTTTATTGAAACTAAAACAGTTCAAGTGCCTGCAGGGTTCATTAATATCACAGTATTAACAATTCAAGGAAATTATACTTCTCAAACTTCAAGCGGAATTATAAGACATTATATTTACTCAAATACCACAATACAATATGGTACGCAATCATCAGTTTATAAAGCAACATCCCTATTAGCTTTCATACCACTGAATACTAATCCTGTAGTATCAATAAACTATAAGAACAACTACAATTACTATAATGTCAGATTAATTGCATATTATAATAAATATAACGATAACGTAAGTATTGGGAATGTAGAATATGAGTACGGTACTTCACCCTTTATTATTGGAGGTAACTATACCTTTGTTCCGATAGGCACTTTTACTGGCTACTCTACTTATGGCGCGGTTGAAGTAATATTCCAATACTCCAACGGTACCTGTAAATACTACTTCCCTAATATTCCAGGATATGTAATAATAAATCAACCAATGACAATAACGGTTTATTATGGTACTGAGTTATATTGGCAGCCTCTAACTTAATTTTGGTGTTTATTAATGAAGGCACAATCAACGTTTATCGGGTTTTTAATTGCTATCGTAATAATAGCATTAATACTAATTCCTACTTTTCTATTGATTTTAGATTACTCGAAACCTAGTACACAACCCTATAATCTAGTTCAAGTGGCAGAAAATCAAATTAACGGCGGCACCATTATCATTTATTTTAATTCTACCCCTACTCACTCATATTTAATAGTACCTAAGGCTATTAGCTATGCAAAAATGGTTGGTGTTTTTTCATTGAACAAAGGGCAAATTCTTAATATAACGAGTCAAGTTAATGCGATTAAATTTACACCGAACGGATATCAAATTGTCGGAAATCTACCCTCCCCTCTAATTTATAATTTTACACTTCCCAATAATGTTTGGAATACTACACTAATTCTACAACTCACATATTATAATGTAACTATATTCGCCACAATATATCCTAATGAAACTGCTTTTAGCTCATAATTTTTTATAATAGCAGTTATTTTACTTTAACATAACTTAAAAGTTTTCATCAAACATAGAGCATCTCCTAAACGAATTTCAATGAACCGGAGAAATTCTTATATAGACACTACACGCTACTGCCTCTAACAAACCTACGGGGATAACGAGTCCAGTGCGTCTTCCACGTCAGTATGGGAATCTCTTTTTTCGTGTAAAAAATGAGATGAACAAAATTCAAAAAAAATCTAGTGAACACTAATTTTTGATAAAAGTTTGTATATTAGAGGGCGGACCTAAACATATGAGACACAAGAACCAAACCAAGCGGACTAAATCCTACAACAGGGACTTCGTCCGGTCCGCCCTCAAACTAATCTACACCTTTCTAGCTAATATACTTTTCCCCGAAGAACTCCTCAAAGCCTTACTCAAGGCAAGAGGAATCTACTTGAGTAGGCTTGGGAATGAGGGGAGGAGAGCATTAAAGCTCTTGAACAATATTGACGTTGATGATATTAGAAAGGCATTAAGGGAGATGGGAAAGAAAGTCTTGAGGGAGACTAGGAATAGGAGAGTTGCTATTGACCTCCATTCCCAACCACAGTACCACAAGGATAAGAGTTTATTGATTAAGCCCACTAACTTCTTGGGGTCTCGTTCAAATTGCAATTTTCCTCTTGAGTATTTTCCTTGATGTTTTACCTATAACTGTGAAAAATATTGCTAAAGATTTTGAAATGGTTTATGCAATTTTGGGGGAGTTGGACAAGTTTGATCTTAGGCTTGTTTATGGTGATAGTTTGCGGTGGATGAGGTTATTCTCTTGGATTTTGTTATTACCGCTAAGTATCAGATGTATAGGAAGTATGAGGACAAGTTGGGGGATGTTGATATTATTTATTGTGAGGTTACTGGTTTTTAGGCATGTTAGTGGTGCTTATCTTGTTATTTTGAGGAAGGGGGATAATAAGAAGGGTGAGGAGGATGGTATGATTATAGCTTTTCTTGTGGGGTTGATGTTAGGACTGCTGTTGTTTTGGCTGAGGAGGGGTGGTGGGGTGTTGAGAATGCTTTTCGTTCGCTAGAGGAGTTTAGGGTTAGGACTTGTGATGTTAGGAAGGAGTTGGTTCTTATCCTCCTCTGTTATTTGGTTCGTTCTTTGGGTGGGTTGTGGGAGTCTTGTCAGTCTCTCATTGATTTCCTGCCTTAAGGAGATGAGGGAAGTTGTTTCACAGGGTTTTACCTCAAGTTGTGGAGTTGTTTTTTCAAATCTCAGCTGACTCTATGTAACCCTTTTTAACCACGTGAAATTAATTCAATATTTCATGTTTTTCTAATAAAAATTGATTTAATTATACTCTATATCATAAAATATATATGGTTTTATTTGAATGTTACTGGTTTTGCTCAATTTTGGCTAATGTTATTATTTATCTCAGAAAAAAGAGACTCCAATACTGACGAATAAAGTCTCTAATACCCAGCTTAGCATGTTTGACCCAATACACCTTGGAAAGAATTAGGTTCCTAACACTGAAATTTAAATAAAGATTTATATAGCAATTTTTATCTTTAAAAAAGATTATACTATCTTACTTTCGTATATATTTCTATAATACATTTTATTAAATAGTAACTGTGAGATACCGAAAAGTGCTATAATCCATACCACTAGTACTAGAAATCCAGTTAGAACCGAGAAAACTTCGCTAGCTGGAAGAGTTGTTGCACTAATAAGTGCATTCATATAAATCTTATGTCCATAATATCCTTCCGTTAATAAATACTCTATATCTGCAAACGGTGAACCGTATATTAGGTTACCCAAGTTAAGATATAGTGCAGCAAACCCAAATAAGTACCCTAAAATTAACGGGATAAAATTAACTGCTTGGCTCGTAGCCGGATTAAAACCTAAGTATTTAATCACCATCAATTCAAGGAACAAAGAGAAAGAAATAAAGAAAAGACCCGCAAATAAGCTAGATACCACTATTAAGGGTATGTTTGCCGGTCTCATTTGGAGACCGAAGTGCTGGGAGAAAAATAGGTCTACTACTGCTAGGAGTATTAAGCTATAAACTACAGATGTGACTACACCAGCGATAGTTAGCCCAAATATATAGTCGTAAGCCTTCATTTTACTATATCTTAAAAGATATGGGATGGAACCAGTATGATAGGCTATACTGTATGATAATGAAACACCAATAGATGAGAAGGAGAGAAGGACAAGTAATCCGTACCAGCTAGAAGTATAGAATTCGTAATCCTCAATAGGCAGATGCGAAGGTATAGAGGCACTTTCCACAAATGCACCTAAAGCTGCCCAAAATAGCATAAAAAGCAATCCCCAGCCTACTAAAGTTGGATTAGTTAATAGCCTTTTGGTGAGGTAGATTTGTAGTCTCATATCTAGTGATAGGTGGTTTAATCATATATTTGCTCTAATTAGTTCAGAAACTGAACCAACAATTTATCTTATAACTGCCTCATTATATACATTACATTAATGATTCAACTAAAAAATGTAGGAATTACCTTATCAGGGAAGGGGTACGAAAGATTTAGCTTAGAGAACATAAACTTAGAGGTAAATGGAGAGAAAGTAATCATATTAGGACCTAACGGAAGTGGCAAAACTACCCTATTAAGGGCTATTTCTGGCTTACTTCCTTATTCTGGAAATATATTTATAAACGGGATGGAGGTCAGAAAAATAAGGAATTATATTAGATACTCTACAAACTTGCCTGAGGCTTACGAAATAGGTGTAACTGTGAACGATATAGTTTACCTTTACGAGGAACTCAAAGGTTTAGACAGAGACTTATTCTTAGAAATGCTTAAGGCTCTAAAACTTGGAGAAGAGATCCTAAGAAGGAAACTTTATAAGCTTTCTGCGGGGCAGTCAGTTTTAGTTAGGACTTCATTAGCGTTGGCCTCTCAGCCAGAAATAGTGGGTTTAGATGAACCGTTTGAGAATGTAGATGCTGCCAGAAGGCATGTGATATCCAGGTATATAAAGGAGTACGGTAAAGAGGGGATTTTAGTAACGCATGAACTTGACATGTTAAACTTATATAAAGAATACAAGGCTTACTTTTTAGTTGGCAATAGGCTACAAGGTCCTATAAGTGTCTCAGAGCTGTTAGAGAGTTCTATAGTAGAAGGTGAAAGAAATGACGCTTTACTGGTACTTGACATTATGGATAAGAAAGTATCTATAGTTAAGGGAGATTTGGGGATGAAGTTTGGTGCTTTAGGTTCCTTAAACAGAATTTACGGTATAATTGGTGCTTAAAGGTGCAACTTAATGAAGCAAACGATTCAAGAGGCAGAAGAACTTGCTAAGCGGATACTAAAACATAAAATAAGAAAGACGTTAGGTATATACTATATTTTTTGGTCTACTTATATAGTATCTATAGGTATATTATATTCTATACCTAACTTACAATTCTTGTCAACCTATTTGTTCATCTCAATATTATTTGTATACTTAACTTATACGTCGATATTATTCTACAAGGCATATAGAGTAAGAGAGATCTTAGAGCCTCCGGAATATAAATCTAAGTATATCCTTTTCACGGCAATATTATTTATTATTATTGGAGTATGGATATACACTCTTACTATATTTAATTATTTCTCTTACTATATTGTTAGTATTGTAATATATACTGCAATAGTCTCAGAACAAATCTTCCAGATAGCCAGAGATACTGGAAAAGTTAGATATTACGATTATATTGCTATAATCACGTTCATAGCGTCTATGATGCTAGGATCGTTAAATTATCATTTATATTACCTCTACTTCTTCCCTTGGATATATGCGGGAGTAAAGTCAATTATTGAAAGTTATGAGGTGGCTAAAGATGAGCAGTGATGAAAGAGAGCTCAAGGAACTGATGGAATTATTAAATAGTAAAGCTTTTTCCAACTCTGCAAGATTAGGAATAATGATTGCCTTGCACTATGAGAAAAAAATGAGTTTTAGTGAATTACTTAGTTTTAGTTCATTACCTAAAAGTTCACTTTCATTTCACTTACAAATTTTAGAAGATGAAGGTCTTATAAAAGTATATAAAGTATTTACTATAAGTGGAATTAGAACTGAAATAAGAATCACTGATAAAGGAGAAGAGTTAATAAAGAAGTATCTTAATTATGTTAAGAATCTGAAAGAAAAAGAGAAATAGAATTCTTATAGTATAATATAGAGTCATTTTAAAATTAAGTAGATTAACACTTAAAGGAAAATCGATAAAATTTCATAATTCATGTAATCTATTCTATTATTATTTATTTCTTCTTCAGTAAAGTGATACATGATCTACTAAAGACATAAAAATTTTATTATCTAATCATAATTTTAAAAATTTATTGAGTCCTAAGTTCTTCAGTAAAATGCTTAACAGATATTATCTATAGCACGAAGTAGACTATATCATTATTGTCTTATCACTTCTATTATAACCCTATAGGCATTTTTCCATAACACTTCCTCTTCATGTCCCTCAATTGCTTTTGCTAATTCCTTAATTCTTAGTATATTTTCGAAATCCTTGGGCGTTTCTTTAATTCCCAAAAAATCGGTTCCTATTGCTACATATTCCCATCCGTAACTTTCTCCAATATACTTTATACTTTCAACCATTCCTTGAATTGTAGGTTCTTTAAGGGTATAAGGAATTGCAGTAATTCCAATTACTCCTCTTGTTTTTACAACTAACTCTATTTCTTCATCGTCTAAATTTCTATTATGATCCTTTAATTTCTTCACATTTGTGTGAGAAACGATTACTGGCTTCTTAGATATTGATGCCACATCAACTACTGTCCTTTTACCCGCGTGAGCTAGATCGATAAGTATTCCCAATTCATTAGCTAACTTAACTACCTCTTCGCCCTCACCAGTTAAACCATAATCTTTTTTGGAAAAACATGATGATGCAAACTTATTATCATAATTCCACGTTAAACCGATATTGTAAACGTGGAGTTCTTTCAGTATATATAAATCTTCATAAGATCTCAAAGAATCCAAGCCTTCTAATGAAAGGAGAAACTTAATCCCAGGTTTATTAAAGTCATCTATACTTCTTATTATTCTCACGTGACCTTTTTTCTCTAAATCATAATAGAATTTTATCTGATCTAGAAGAAGTTCTAAAGAAAAACCTTTAGATGCGTGAGGAAATATTGATGCAAAAATTATCGCATCAAATTCTTTTAGTAATTTAATACTTGATTGAATGTCACCGTTTATCACGTCAATACCAACTTGATCTGAATACGCAAAATCTTCATGCAAATCTATTATTCTCATATATTAATGAAGGAAGAAGAAAATAATTAATCTTCCCCTTCTCCAGAAATAGGCGAGACAAACTGTAAGTATAAGCCTAAATCATTAACTATCTGTGTAGGAGTTAAGTTTTCATTTGATGAACCGTATATGTAAGCTGTAACTTCGACCTCTTTATCTGTAATAGTTACGTTAGCTGAAGTAATGTTTAAGTTCAAGGACACAGTTTTACCATCATCAAAATATAGCAATACGTATAATGAGGAGAAGTTTACTTTAGGCTTTATTCCTATAATGTAAATTCCAGGCTTATCGACCTTCAAATGGAATTTGACTTTGAACGAGAACGAGTATGTTTGATTTGATATAGTTGTAGTTGTTTGAGTTACTGATGTGGTATTTTGTTTAGGAGTTGTAGTTTGCGTTGTCGTAGTTATTATCTGGACACCGGTTAAATTTAAAGGAACTTGACTAACTGGTTTTGATGACTGATGAAGGGCAGTGTAAAGCTCGATTCCTAACACTACATTTACAATTAATGTCACTATAAGTAAACTTATTAGTAAAGATTGTCTTACCATATGTATAATCTATCTTAATTATTTCATTTAAACATTAGTTCCATTTCAGAATGAAACATGGTGAAACGCTAAGCTAATAAACCTCTGACCAAAAGGTTTTCTTGTGCTAAAATTTCTATTGATTACCCTCATTATCTTAATTTCGCTCACTATCCTCACAAAAGGAGACAGCGGTATAATTAATATTTATTATAACGGCACAATAGTAGCTGAACTCCATAATGTGAGTGAGTTTAACCTTATAGGTGATTACGCTGGTGGTCTAAAAGTTATAGGTGGGGAATACAACTTATCTGATGGACATTTATTTTTGAGAGGAAATGGTACAGTTTATGTATATTATAGGGCAATTTTACCAAAAGGAGTTATACAAATTCAAGAAAATAAGAACTTTACTATAAACATATATCTACCTACAAACTCAACTATAACTTACGTAACACCATAACCTTATAGTTTTACTGCTGTAAACGGACTTTATAATATAACTTTTGTTAACGTTTCTAAGGTTATATTACTCTATATAGAAACTACACCTTCACAAAAAAGTGAAAACATGGAGCACCAGCTTATTATATTGCTTTTAATCGCAGATATCGTTCTAATATCTCTCATAGTTTACTTCTTCTTGAGACGAAGGAAGGAAGCAAGAAAAGTAGAATCAGCAGAGGAAGAAAATGCAGAATTAGTTACTGATGTTTTAGACGAAAGAGATAAGCTTGTACTTAATGCATTAAAAGACGGTTCTTTCACTTTAGCTGAGATTATAAGAAAAACCGGTTTGCCTAAAGCAACCGCTTATAGAAGGTTAAAAAAATTGGTTAAACTTGGTTATGTGGAGGAAGTTAGAGAGAGGGGTAAAATTAGGTATGTGTTAAAGAAAAAAGATTAGAAAAATACCTTGTGTCCAGATGTCGCTATAATTACTAGGTCTATTAGAACTTCTATTGAAACACCTACTATTAATCCTATTGTTATTAACTTTGTATCGATCCAGTATTCTGTTACATTTTCTTCTTCTTTTTCTACTGCTTCCATCGAGTTAATACCCGAAAATGCTTCTTTTAAGAGACACGTTTCGAAAAGCCTGCTTTTTTGAAGTTTCAAGAATAACGAAAAAGTTTCGAATATATTGAAACGTCGAAACATATAGAATTTCGTCGTAATGAAATTGTATCTTTTAAGGATGAAACGTGCAGCTTATTTTAGCCATGAACAAACCACTACTACTAGGCCTATCCCTAGCAATACTAGCAATAAGCGGACTAGTAATAGCTGCACAAATGTATGGAACGTTAGCAACAATATCATATAATGTAATAAGTAATAACTCTAGCAATCAACAAATCCAAGTAATTCCTATAGATTTTAATTTAGGTAACATAACTGCTGGGCAAAGCGGAAGCCTTAATGGATCTACAACGGTATATATACCTTCCAACGGTACTTATGACTTAGAATTAAAAGAGGATGTACTAGACAATGTATTTTCTCAATTTATAGCAACTATTACTATTGGAAATCATACTATAACCCTACAATTACATGAAAATAATGATTATAAAATATATTTAACTGCTGGAAAATATACTGTTACTGTAAAAATAACATACACAGTATCTCAGAATCCAGAGGCTAAATCAGTAAGTAATGCACCTCTTCTAGTGCTAAAATATGAAGAAGAGAACAGTGAAGGGAACTCCTGAATGCAAATGAAAAGGTAAAATTTTATTTTTTACTTTTTTCTCATCTTAGGTCCAATGGAGATATTCTTTTACCGTATTTATCTATATATTTGAGAATCCTTTCCTTCTGTTGTTCTAATTCTGCTATAACTTCTTTTGGAGCCAGGATTTCCTTATATAATTTGAGAATCCTTTCATTTTTCTCTAAATACTTGTCAAGTTTAAGAGTAAACTGCTTCTCATAATCTTCTATCGTATATTCTTTATTTAACATCTCCCTAAATAATGTCTTTAAATCTTCATAATAGGGAACTAGCCCAATAGGTGTATAAATTACATCTACACTTCCCTCAACCCTTTTTACAGCCCATTTTATCCAAACCCTTTTGTCTTCTTTTGAATTAAGAAACCTATTCCCCTCTTTAAGAAAATAATTAAACCCGAAAATTCTAGGAACTTTTTTAAGTTTTTTACAAAATTCTAGATAATTTCCTAAATATTCTCCTAAATGAATTGGCATAAAATCTAGTATAGCCATAGGATTAAACTCATATTCGTCTCCTTTTCCTATCACAGCACTAGTCCTTGCTGATTCCATTGATGCACCAATAGTTACAATTCCATGAGAACAAGAAAAAGCTTCAACAACCGGAATTAGCGTATCATAATCTCTTACACCAAATATTATTCCCTCGATTTCGACCCCATCTGGATTATCGTAATTTTCATCAAGGTTCTTAAAAGCTGTTAAAGGTACTGTAAACCTTGCATTCGGATGAGATGCAGGTTTATTCATGTCATTACTCCAAAAACCTTCATAATTTATCCCCCTTTCCGGTCTCTTATCATCACTACCTTCCCAATATACATAACCGTCCTCTGTCATTAATACATTTGAAAATATCACCTCATTAGGCTTATGCAAAACTTCCCATATTATAGGATCGTCCTTAGAGTTAATCCCTTGAATTATCCCAAATACGCCTATCTCCGGATTAACAGCTCTAGCTACTCCATTAATCTCCCTTATAAAGGCAAGGTCATCACTTATTAGTTTCCCCATCATAGACGTTGATGTCTTTCCGCTACCAGATGGAAAAGAAGCCGTAAAATAATGAGTTCCTTTATCACCTTCAAAGCCTATAATCGCCATATGTTCTGATAACCAACCCTCTTTTACAGCCTTAGCAATAGTTAATCTTAACGCTAATTTCTTCAACCCAACGCTATTGCCAGCATAAGTTGTGTTTACGCTATAAACAGTATCTTCCTTAAGATCTATCATAATTCTCCTCTTTTTTATATCCAACTCCCCTTTTGAATGAACGAATTTCAAAAATTGCTTATTTCCTTTAAAATCATCAAAATCGAGTCTATAAAGAATGTTCTCACTATGAATTACATAGGGCGAATCTGATATTTGAATAGCTAAATGCTGAAAAATTGAATTTTTAGGACCTAATGAGTAAAATCCCACATACATCTCCCTTCCTTTCATTGAGTCCTTTAACAGAGAGAGAACCTCTCTTATTCCATCTTCCCTCTTTTTAGTATTTACAAACGGAATTTTATCATCAGTAAGTATAAATGTATCATCTCTAGCTCTAGCCTGGTCTAAGGGGTGATCAAAATGTATTGTATGCCCTAAAGTTTTTAACGGTAATTCTTCTTTTGTTTCTATTGCTTTTCTTCGTATATACTCTTTGTCTTCTTCTGAGGTAACTAGATATATTGATGAGGGATTGCATAATTCAGCAGTTTTTTCAATAAATTCCTCTACATACGAATTATTTAATATTTCTATTTTTTTAATCATTTTATCTGAAACTAACAAGTTTAAAAAATTAAAACTTGATCTCATAATATACATATTGTATTAAATGATATAAATCTTTCTAACTAACACGTTTAATTAGGCTTAAAGTACAATGTTATAAGAAGTAGCGCCCAATACTGATATACCTTGTTTGATACTAAGCCCATTTATTGATAAGGAGCGTAATAATAATTTATATAAACAACGGAACTTGCCATAGATAGATTAAAAAATCTATAGGACATATCTAATTATATTCCATAGAATTAAAATAGATAGAACTAATAAAGAATAAAAAATTAACCTTACAGTTCTCGACAATAGACATAGCTACAAATCATTTATGATTTAGCTAGAGAAAATCACGAAGGTAATTGAAAGCAATAAGATTACTCTTTTCTTATCTTCCAGCTATCATTATAAATTTTAGCATTGAAAATTAACATGGATCTTATGATTAAAGTGATTGATGCTCACGTTCATTATCATATTTTTGCCGGAAAAATACCAGCTCATTGTAAGGAGTTTTTAGAATATGCTAAAGGAACAAAGTATACGTTAAAGAATGAATATGTTGAGCTTGAAAAAATTATTTTGGTTCCTTCTCATCCTTGCCACAGTGATGAATGTTCAGATGGTTTTTACATTGATTATGAAGAAAGAAGAAAAAATCCCGATCTTTATTTGCAATGGGGTGAGGTGAATCCACTAACATGTAACGTTAAGGAAGAGTTAGAAAAACAGTACTCTTTGGGTATAATAGGCATAAAACTTCATCCAGTACATAAGGGATTTAAACCTAATGCTTATAGGGAAGAAGAAGGCGGATTAAAGAGTTTACTCTTCGTCTACGAATTTGCTGAAGACCATGACTTACCAATTATGTTCCATACGGGAACTAGTATAGGTGTTGGAAGCAGGAATAAATACGCTGATCCTATTTATATAGACGATGTTGCTAAAGATTTTCCTAAATTAAAAATACTCTTAGCCCATGCTGGAAGGCCATTATGGTATGAAACAGCATTCTATCTAGTTAAGTCTCTAAATAACGTATACTTAGAAATTTCATCGATACCTCCAAAGAATTTATTGAAATTATTGCCAAGAATAAATGAGATTTCTAAAAAAGTTATTTATGGTAGTGATTTCCCTGCATTTAAGGGTCAAGATTTAGCTGATTATGCTTTTCAGGTTTACAGTATTCTGAAAGACGAAAAGATAATGAGAGATAACGCTAAAAGAATATTGAAAATTTAGTGTTTTATCATTTAACAAATTACTATCACAATTTGCTGAAATCGTGGAGAACTACATTGTCTGAATTTTTAACATTTCACGGAAAACTTAATATTTAATAGTTTTTAAAAAGAACTCTTGTTTTAAGTATAGGTTTCTATCTTGAAAAGGTTAAATATTATTTTTATCCTTGAATAAGAAGTAAATATTAACGTAACTGTTTATAGGAATTATACATTTGCTTATAAATCATAGTCTCTCTAAATCCGCATGAGACTCCAAGAAGAAAATTTTGTCCTTTAAAATCCATGATTTTCCTATTCGAAAATTATACGTCACAGTAGGAATAAGCTTATACTAAATAACACAAGATTGAAGTTTTATCTGTTAAGTAAACTAGGGGTTTGGGCTTCATTGAATTTTCATGAATTTGAATCCAATCCTTAGTCCTTGGGCTTCACCAGGGTCACGGGGCATTGCCCTACTCATCCTCCTCCGCCCCTTTAGCGGGGTAACCCCAACCCACACCCTTGGAATATCACGGATGTGGGGTAACCCGCACATCTTGAGGTAGATATTTAGAGACGCATTCAACTGCCTATCAAGAGTGAACCCACACCTCTCGCACCTAAAAGTCCCGCCAACCTTTCGGGAAACCCATCCACATCTGGGGCAGGACTTAGATGTGAGGTATGGGTTCGCCTCTTTCACGAAGGAACCGTAAAGGGGAGCCTTGTACCTCAACACATGGTGTATAGTCCTCCATACAGTCCTCGATATCTTCTTAGAGAGGGAGTCATTTGCGTCGTCAAACATTAATTGCTTATTTAACTTCTCAACAGCAAACATCGTAATGGGATACATCTCTAACAATTCGTTGACTAACTTGTGGATATAATCTAGTACGCGGTTCCTCTCACGGTGAGAGTACTTCTTTAGCAACTCCTTACCCTTCCTACCATGTTTTGAGGCAAAACGTTGTATTCTACTCCTCTTCAACTCCATCCCAAACTTCAAACTGTATAGCTCTTTCAGGGAAAATGTGATGAACTTATCACCATCATAGGCGTCTAATGTGTAAAGGTTACTATCAATTGCTAGAAAATCTAGGGGAGTAAACCAAGGCAACTTATAACGAAATGGCAAGTACACTTTATCCTCCTTAATTATAGGCTCACCTAACTCAAGTCCCTTAACTCTTCGTGAAAACCAAGTCTGAGACCACGAAAATGTAATATAATCGTAAGGTCTTACAGTAATCCTAACGCTCTCACCCTCAACTTTCCTAAGTGTTGACTTTACCCTAACGTAAACCTTCTTTAATCTAGGTTTTCTTAATGATGCTTGCCCCTTTTCAGCCCTCCTCTTCCAACCCCTCAATATTGAGTAAGCATCGTTTATAGCCTTGTCAACGTAGTGTGAAGCTAGAGTGTTGTTCTTCTCTAATTCGTCCCTCAACGTCTTGTATACTTCCTTCTTCTTTGGTAGGGTTATTTTGATCTTCATGAAAATTTTCTTACCCTTCTTCATTTCCTTCTTCTCAACCTTTGTCTTTTCCCACAACCAGTCTAATGCTTTCTGTAGTAGTACTCTATAGTTCTCTAGTAATATCTTGCTCTCCTCCTTCTTATCGTTCTTGATGGAGTATGTTAGGTAAATGTACTCCTCTTCTGGTTTAAGCCTTAAGTTCTTCGACACATTTCTTCACCTTTTCGTATTTGTTACTCGTCATTCTGTGTAATTTCCCGCTGAATGATACTAGGATTGGGATTAGATCCTCTATCAACTCTTGTTCTGGTGTTTTGTCCTCATTGTTTAACACTACAAGTTCGCAGTTGTGTGCTTTGCATACTTCTTCTAGTATCTCGAAACCAAATTTAACTAGTCTGTCTGGGTGAGCTATGAGTACTTTTGATACTTCGTTGTTTAGTATCATTCTCAACAACTTGAGGAATCCTTTTCTCTTCATGTTTAATCCAGACCCCATGTCTGTTATTACTTGGTCGTAGTCCTTGACTTGTTCCTCTAGGTACTTTACTTGGTTTATTAAGTGGTCTTTTTGTGTGTTTGATGATACTCTTGCGTATAATATTATTTTCCTCTTTCTAATAATCCCCATTAGTTTCTCTACGTCTTCTTCTCTGAACCTCCATTTTCCGGTCTGTAGTATTACTGGTTTGATGTAGCCCTTTTTCACGTAGTTCTGTAGGGTTCGGTAGGAAATCCCTAATCTCTAGCAGACCTCTTTCGGTTTAAGCACTACCATGAAATTATATACAAAATACTTAAACTTCACGGCTTATCGGAAACTGTTGTCAACGGCGTTTAAAAGTCTTCAACGGAGAAAATTTTACTAATTTTCACAAAAGATTAATTGTATGATTGTTTATAGTTTTCCCACACTATATGAGGAGATTGTGAAAGCTAGGATTAACCGTTTTACAGTAGTAACAGAGAGTGAGAAAATTTGTCACCTTCACGATCCTGGAAGACTTAAGGAGCTTATTTATCCTGGTAACAAAATATTAATAAGAAACGTTAACGGAAAAAGAAAAACCAATTGTCAAGTTACAGCAGCATGGAGCGGTAAAGAATGGGTTGTAACAGATTCCAGTATACATAACGAAATAGCTAGAAGGTTTTTACCCAGTGATGCCAAATCTGAAGTAACGGTAGGGAAAAGTAGGATTGACTTTGCATTTGATAATACATATGTTGAGGTTAAGGGCTGTACTCTTGCTAGAGATGGTATAGCTCTTTTCCCTGATGCTCCGACTAAGAGAGGAAAAAGACATCTAGATGAGTTGATAGAGCTTAGGAGAAATGGATATTCAGTTTTACTCATGATTCTCGTTTTTAGAACTGATGTTGTGTGCTTTTCTCCTAATTTTGATACAGACCGAGATTTTTCTAATACATTTATTAAAGCATTAAAAGAGGGCGTAAATGTTGAAGTTAAAGTGTTTCAATTAGATAAAGAAAATATAGTATATAAGGGAGAAATTCCTGTTTGTCACCAAATTCTTGAAAAATCAACTAATTTCTCCTTACCCTAAATAATTCACGAAAAATTAGATAAAGACCAATGCCTTATTGATTTTTACAGAATAAATATTACATTTCTTAACAGTTAGAAAGCAAACTTTTTAGCTATAGAAGGATAACCTTATAACATGTCCAAGTTCCTTTCATCTATTTCAGTCTTAATCCCATTCCTACTATCTGCTTATGTAATGTATACAATTTCTTTCGTAATAGTACCTTTAGCTCATTATCTATCTACAAGTGTTCCTAATGTAGTCTTAGCAATAACCTTATCATGGATTGGTGGAGGAATTGGTGGATTTGTTTTTGGAAGACTTTCAGATCTAATAGGAAGGAAAAAAGCTTTGATAATTTCCTTCTTTCTTTTCTCTATTCCCGCTATATTATTGTATTTTGTTAATAATTTATTAGAACTTTACATATTGTGGTTCATAATAGGTTTTGGAGTAAATGGTGAAAATGGTATTAGTTACGTTATAATAGCTGAGCTAAGATTAACGAATTTAAGAGGTTTTTTAGGTGGAATGATGCAAGGTTTTTACGCTTTAGGGGCTTTATTAGGGGCTATAACTACCACATTCATGGGTGATAGGTTTTTATTAATATTTTTAATAGCAGGGATTGTTTCTCTTTTATCATTTATATTCTATCCTTTTATTCCAGAAGAAAAAGTGAAGTACGAGAGTAGGAGTAGATTAACAGATATATTTTCACAAAAAATGATAGGGCTAACAGCAATAAGTTCAATAGCATCATTAACATCGTTTTTATATATTATCTCAGCATTTGAACTCCTCCCTACGATACTTCAGAATAATGAATTAGTAGCTATAGGTGATATAATTGCTGTCTTATCCTTCTCTCTTTCTGGTTACATCTCAGATATAAAAGGAAGAAAATTTTCTGCCATAATCTTTGGTATTTTAGCTGTAATTTCGTCAGCTCTTTTCTTACTTTCCAACATTTTAGCGTTAACAATATATTTCTCTTCAGCGTTTTTTGCATTCTTCGGAGTTTGGTTAAGTGAATTGTATCCACCACAAGTAAGAGGTACTGGGAGCAATTTTGCTTTACTGATAGGTAGAATAATAGGTGGAGGATTTGGTACTTTCATTGTAACGTTACTACCATTCCCCTTAAAGATCTCTTTAGGAATTGTGCTAATTATCGCATCAGTAATTAGTGTAATAAGCATGAATTTACTTAGGCCTATAACCAACTAAAAAAGCTTGAAAATTAGCGGAAATTTTTTATCAAATGAATACAAAAATCGAATGTAAAAGAAAAATTTTATATTATTAATTAACAGTTTCTCAGCCTTTAAGGACTGAATTTTGCTAGCTTTCTATGTAATTTCGGAATGAGAGTAGTCACTTAAATTAAGAATTAATATAACTTGAGCTCTACTAGTTACCTAAAAAAGTTCTTTCATTTTCATTATTGTTTTCGAACATAAGATTAGCATCATTAGTATTACAAAAAAAGGCTATTTAGGTTTTATATATAAGAACCTCAATTCAACCCTTGTCTATATTTAGATTCATTTTTTGGGTACAATTAATAATTATAAAATCATTTGCCATTTAAAGTTAATCATAAATTTTTATAACTCTCAGTAGGAGTTGATGAATAAGAATATAATACTAGGCTGGTTTGGTACGTTCTTACAATTATTCTTAAGGTTAAGTTGGGGAGTTATATCCGTTCCTATAGCAATTCTTCTTCATTTAAATACGGTAGAAATAGGTTTCGTAGCCACATCATTCTATGTAGGATATGTAATATCATCAATACCTTGGGGGTTAGTGATAGATAAAATAGGACCTAACAAGACAATAACGATTTCAGCACTAATTTTAGTACCTCTCAATTTATTATTATTCTTTTCTCTTAACTCTTACGTTCTTCTTGTTATAGTATATTTAATAGATGGAATAGTCGCTGCTGCTATATTTCCCTCCGCGATGAAGATTGTTGCTATTTCTCACTCTAGTGAGTCTAAATTTACCTTTTACATAGCATTAGTTGAAAGTGCGGCTCCTATAACTATCCTAGTATTAAGTCTTATCGCAACCATATTGCTACACTTATGGAAGTTTATCTATCTTCTAATGGCAATAGGGTTCCTATTACTTGGAATATTCAGTTCTAAGATTAATTCAAATGCTACATCTACTGAAATAAGGAGATCACTAAGAATCATATTTGATAAACGAATAGCTTTATTGACACTCATTAGACTAGGAGAGTTATGGGCTACATGGGGTACTACAACATGGATATTTCCTATGTTGGTACTCTATAGGGATATTTCGCCATCATTATCTGCATTATTCCTTTTACTATTTGGGCTAGGTCAA
Organism: Sulfurisphaera tokodaii str. 7; assembly: GCF_000011205.1. Lineage (NCBI taxonomy): Archaea > Thermoproteati > Thermoproteota > Thermoprotei > Sulfolobales > Sulfolobaceae > Sulfurisphaera > Sulfurisphaera tokodaii. Next base: position 1,037,408 of record NC_003106.2, on the reverse strand, counting down.
CTAGTAGGGATAATAAACGTGGATAAGTTAGTTCAATTAGTAGGAATCGTAAAGGTTATATTGCTTACTCTAATAGGTTTTATTATAATATCATTAATGCTTACAATATCGAATGGTATTCTAATACTGTCAGAAGCATTTTTGCTGGGCATATTTTCTTTTCTATATAGACCACCAACTGATTCCCTCATTATGAAAATTGCCGGAAATAATAGTGCAGCGACTTCAATAGGTTACGCCAATGCAGTATCCCAAATAGGTACAATGATTGCTCCTACTGTAATAGGATTAGTACTATACTTAACTAAGAGCTTTACTTTTTCAATGATAACTCTAGATATAGGTTGTGTAATATCAATTATTTCCCTCCTAGTTCTTGAAAGTTGGTTATAAAATTTAACGATCTGAGAAACCTTTTAGTTTTAGTGTTCCATAGATATGCCTAGATCCAAATAAGGTCGAGAGAAACTAATATTGAAATATTCCTTTTTGATTTCTGGTAATTTCTATAATATTTCCTCATCCCATAATTGATTCTGTGAAGTCCATATAGATTTTGTTACTCCATTATGTACAACTACATTCCGCAAATACTTGAAAATTTGTTTACTTTAATCTCGTGGAAGCCCATAAATAAAAGGATAATTGCTCTCTTAAATTGATAATGCAATACTATCATCTTACTCAATAACGTTCTAGTAAACTGACCTCCTCCCTGCCCTAAAGGGCGAGGGTTCCCTTAGGGCGGTTCATAGGTTTGTGGTTTACCACCTTCATCCTCACAACTTCATAGCTAGTGGGTGCGTAAAGCACCCACCCCGCTCCGTTCATCCAGCGGTAGACCACGGGCTGGGTCTTCAGTCCGTTACCCCTATCCCTCACTGGGAGTTGCCCTCCACTCCCAGATCCTAGGGACTCGGGGATATGTAGGATATTTATCGCTCCATTCAGGTCTGCGTTTATCACTTTCCCTATGCGGGGACACTTAAATAGGCCGCGTTTAACACGCCCACTTTCGTGGGCTTCCCCGCATAGGGAGCACGTCTTAGAAGTATAAGATTCATCCACTTTAACAACCCTAATTCCTAGTTCTTCCCCAATCTCCTCAAAACGCTTAATAACATACCTGTAGTTCCAGAAGTTTACAGTGAGTTTATTACCGTGGTTCCTATTAATCTCTTTAGGATAACCTATAACAACCTCGCTTACCCGTTTGTCCTTCAACAGCTCCACTACTTTCCTAACCATACTGTTTAAAGCGTGTTTGAGGAACCTACTCCTATTCTCGTAGAGGAATTTCAGCTTCTTGCTCCTATTCTGCTTATGCCTCGCTAAGGTCTTCTGAACGATTCGTATCTTCTTGCTATAATACTCATACTGTGAAAGAACACTACCACCCTTGAAAAGGTACCAACTACCATCTTCTACGTAAACTGTTGCTAAATTGATGATTCCTAAATCAACAGAAGCCCTCAGGTTGCCCTCAACTTTCGTTTCACTTTCAACCTCCACTGGAATATGAGCATACCAACTCCTCTTAGCTTCGTTGTAAATTATTTCTAATCTACCTTGTTTCCCGTGCCACTTGAGTTTCCCCTTAAACCTCAGAGAGAGTTTGAAGTCCTTCAAATAGATGATCCTCTTGTTCTCATCCACCTCATAACGATCGTTCCTAATGATTAGGATTAGTTTATATTTTCCACTTTTATCTTTCCAATACCCTTGGAGGTCTTGGTTTAAACCACTTTGGTAATTTTCCCTCATTCTTCTCTTCGATTAGGGAGAAGAAGCTTCTCCAGTCCTCAGCGTTCTTTCTAGCAACTTGTTGAACGTTAACCTTTAACACGTGTTTGTACTTCTCGTACACCTCCTTTTCTGTCTTAGCAAAGTCTACTCTCTCCCCTTCCTTGAACTGTTGCATCCTTAACCAGTTCACTTCGTTCCAACACTTCGCTGTGGTAATAGCCAACTCCTTCAGTCTTTCGTGGGTTTGCTTGTCTACTATTAGTTTAACTATGTTAGTCCTCTTCATTCTCTTTCGCCCACTGTTCTTCAATGTACTTCTTTATCGTCTCGCTGGATACGTTACCTGCGGTAGATACGAAGTAGCTTCTAGTCCATAGCTTCCCGTTAGTAGCTTTCTTCAGCTCTGGGAACTTCTTGAGGATTAGCCTTGCCGATTTTCCTTTGAAGTAGTTTGCTAAATATGACGGTGCGTATCTCGGTGGGCAGTTAACGAAGAGGTGGATGTGGTCTGGCATTACTTCTAGGGCTAATACTTCACAGCCCAACTCTTCTGCTATGGTTCTTAGTACCTCTTTAGTGTATTCAGCTATTTCGCCTGTTAGCACTTTCCTACGGTATTTCGGTATCCATAAGAAGTGGTAGTTGCAGAGGTACTTTGCATGCCTAGTTGATTTGTATTCCACACTTTAAAGTATTCAAAATAATTTTAAAAACTTTACCCCGCCTTAAAAGGCGAGGCTTGCCTCACGTTTTGTCAAGGATACATACTTATAAGGGTCTTACCTAATGAATCCTTATCAATCGATATTATTGAAAGTTCTCTTTTTCCTAAAGCCAATGCTTTTTTTAAATTATTCTAGGAATTATTGTTAAGGAATTCTCAATTAAAAGTACTTAATAAAGAATTTCTCTTGCTGGTTTGACATGGATTAAAATCTTCTCTCCCTCACTTCTAATCATTTTTCTTTAATCTGAATATGAACGGTTTATAAGCAATTTCTTCTAGATATTTACTTAACAAACTCTTTTTAAGAAAAGAAATTTTCACTTTTTAATAGTTGAATTTAAAAACTCAAACTATATTTATATTTTATGAAAATAAATAATGCTTCTATTTCGGCAATATTTAATAGAAATTTTAACAAAAATGATATTGCCATACTAATAAACAAAGGGATTATAGAGCAAGAGTTAGTACCACTTATCCTTAATTTAATAACTACTAGAACAAGACTTCAAAATTTACTAAGGCTTTACACTTATGAAAACTCAACACTATACCTAATTAACTTGGATCAGGTATCGCTTCTTCAATTATCCTTTGGAAAGGAAGTTAAAGAAGAGGATTTAGTTTCTGGGTTTGAAAAAGTTAAAAATTTAGCTGAAGATGTATTTAGAGAAAACATTATGACTTATGAGTTAGCATTTTCTGGGATAGTGGAAAGACGAATAAAGGGATTGCCAATTTCAATACCATCTCTGAATAATCCAAAAATTATGGGATTTAGAATAATATCTGGATTGCAAGATTCCTTAAACGATATTAGATATAAAGACCTATTGGAAATTATATTAGAACCTGTAGTTAACAACTTAAACCAAACATTCGTAAATGTAACTTACAGAGATAAAAGTTTAAATCAAGATAAGATTAGTTCGACTTTTAAAAATGTTGAGAACGTTATAAATTATCTATGCGAATAAAAAGGTATAATATACTGCGAGGTAAAATACAATTTATGCATGAGTGGTCAATAGCTTATTCAGTAGTTAAGACTTTAATAGAAAACTTTAATAAAAAGATTTCTAAAGTCACGTTAGTAATTCCATTGTTTTCCTTTCTTGATATAAAAATTTTAAAGGAAGCTTTTAATGAATTAAAAAAAGAGAACCCAATAGTTGAGAATGCTGAATTAGAGGTTAAAATCCAGGAACCTACTTTCAGATGCAGAAATGGTAATAGAGAATTTAAATTTTCGGATATTCAACAACAAGTTGGAGAGGTTAAAAATTCGTATGGTGAAGAATATCCTTTACATTTAATGCCAGAATTGCTTCCAGCATTTGTTAAATGTCCTTATTGTGGATCTCATGATATTGAGGCAATAGGTCAAGAAATTTATATAGAAAAGGTTGAAGAATATGGAGCCGTTGAGAGAGTTAGCTAAAGATAAACTAAAAGATAAAAAAGTAATTGCTATTATGAGTGCTAAAGGTGGTGTTGGGAAGAGCGTAATATCAGCGTTAATATCCCTCTCCTTACCTTCAGATTTAACGTTAATTGATCTTGATATACATACAATGGCGATAGCAAAATTGTTTGGAGTAGAAAATGTTCCTTTAGAAGTGAGTAAGGAAGGAATAGAGCCTGTGAAAATAAGAAATGTTAATTTGATTTCTCTTGCAGGAATAGTAAGAGATAGATATGTTATTTTACCTGGGAGAAACCAAACTAATGTTATGAAGGAGTTAATAGCTTATTCTAGCATAAAAGGAGAATATGTTGTTTTTGACCTACCTCCCGGTCTTGGCGATGAAATATTAGTACTTGAAGAGCTAAGCGATTTTAAACCAATAGTGGTCACTACACCTTCAAAAGTATCATTAAAAGTTGTAAAATACTTGTTAGATTATTTAAACGAGAGGAAAAAGAAGGCACTAGTAGTAGTTAACATGTCATATTTTAATTGTAATGATCAAAGAGTTAATCCATTTGGAAATTATAATGGAGATGTAAATTTACCGATAGATCCTAATCTAGAGGACTACATAGGAAAAATCCAGGAATATGAGGGAGAAGTAAAGAAGGTTATTGAGAAAGAATTAATACCTCAATTTATGTAGATTTTTATTCTTTTTTATACAAAAGTTTGAAATCAGCATCAAAAAGCACACTATTCTTATATTTCCAAGATCTACTAGTTTCTCAATAAGTTAGAGACAATAGAAACTAAATAAGTTTCCTCTGAAAAATTACGTTAGGGACAGCTTGTCTAGTATCTCCTTAGGTATTTCAACAGATTTCCAGATCTTTGGATTAATTGCAACCTGTATTAAATATCCTTCAGTAGTTAGATCACCTTTATTCAATATTTTCAAATCAAATCTTATAACCTTCTTTGAAAGTAACTTAACGCTGAGTAACACTGTTAATCTATCCCCTAGTTTTACAGGCTTATGGTAAACAGCATGAGATTCAACCATCACAAACCAAAGTTCTTCATTAACGTTAGGATAAGGTATTCCTACTTTCTCGTTAAAGAATTTTTCAATAGTGTTTGTAAAGAAGCGATAATATGCAGCATAATGTGCTATACCTTGTGCATCTGTATCATAAATCCTTACCACATCCTCAAATACGTATTCCAGATTTTGCATAAATATATTTTTTCGCTCTCTGTAAAATGATTTTGGTTATATAAAGAGAAAGAGTTAATATAGGCTTATCTAAATTTTCTTCTTTATTAAATATTTTATTTCTCCTTTCCTCAACAAGTTAATGTCTCCTAAAGTTCTTATAACTTTACCATTATTAAAAGATATTCTAACTATTGTATCACCATCAGATAAAACTAACTCTGTTTCTGAATTTACGCTCTCGACTGACGCTAGATCTATTACATCTTTAAACTAGGGCTTTCTACAAGTGGGTGTTTACTTGTTATGTGTACACTAGGCTAGGGTTATACATAGTGGGTGATAGGGATGAGAATACTTTTCGTGAGGTTAAAATGTACTTGCCAGATGATGGGTGAGTGATGATTACAACTTTTGGTTAAAGGATCACACGGTAGTCTCGCTTGTTAATCCTAACGAGGGGCTTCATTCCTCACTAAGGGATAGACTTGTCAAGAGGGCTACGAAGGCAGTAAATAGGAGCATAAGCATGATAAAGTACTCCATAGCACTAGTCTTATGGGAGAGAAGACTAGTCCCAGAATTTATACCCTAGTGAAGACAGAGTGTGGACAACAATATTTTTAATTTGATATAAATTATATAAAGTGTAAATTTAGTTTCAATTTATTGTCGGATCTCTTTTCTGATAATAAAGGACGTTACAATTTTAATCTCTATTTGAATTTTTATTGTATAATTAAAGTGTTTAAAAGGAAGAGGGATTTAAGGTAATTTTGAATAAATTACAAATGAATGAAATTGTTGTCCACACTCTGAAGACACTATCTTATTTTTATTACCTATCATCGAACTATTTTCATTTTAAAGGTTATTTTTCCTGACATATTTTTAACATGATATAAATGTTTTTCTAAAAAGTTTATTATTACTTTTTATACTTTCTGCGATTTAAAAGGCAATGTTTTCTTCTCGCTTGATGAAGATTTTTAAGGATATTGTTGCTCTCATCAGTTGTAAACTTAAGCATTTTAAGCGAAGTATATAACACATTTAAGTCATAACTAATCATAAGTAATATTTATCATTACAAAAATTATGTCTTGTGAAATCTAAAACTGTTTTTACATTACAATATAATTTATACTTTTTAAAATGAAGGATAGTATAATGTTTATAATGTTTATATTTAAAATTATAATTATCAAGTGGAGAAAGAAATTTAAGCAAGCAATGAAATATGTGAAAATATGGAGAAAATGGAAATACCAAAAGAGCTCAAGCCTTTAACGTTTATTTATGATTTAAATGAAAGAGAATTAGAAATTTTTCTATATTTAGCCAAGACTAAAGAACAACTTAATGCAGATGAATTATCAGAAAAATTAAATATAAGTAGATCTTGTATTATGGGTTATATTAAAAAACTGGAAAATAAGGGATTAATATTAAAGAAAAGAGATGTAAGAATAGTTAGAAGAGGAAAACCACAGTACGTATATTATGTTGATAATACTAAGGTTAGAGAGAAAATTACAAATGATATAATAGAATTAGCAGTAGAGGTAAGAAAATCCTTCATAAATTATCTCAATGACCTAACAGCGACAGCTTGGCCTATTAAAAAAAGCAATGAAAATGGCACTTTGCCTAAAAGTACTAGAAGTAATATAGAAATAGAACAAAGTAGTGAAGCATAATTTAGGTTTTTTGTACGATAGTCAAAATATATCCAATAATATTCAAAACTTATTCCTACAAACCCAGAAATTAAAACTAAATAACTTGGTAAGCCTATTTGCGGAAAAGCCAATGATAAAATTATTAGTGGAGAAGCAATAATGATCAGAAATGATGATATGTATCCCACCTTATGTCCTGCACTTAACCTTGAGAAACCTTGTCTAAAACTTAATCCAGCTAATACTGTAATTAACATCGCTACAACTAATAAAATGTTATAATACTCAGAGATTCCGAAGAATATTGAAAATATAAAAAGGTATAAAGCTCCTCTGCCTATATAACTAAGACCTATGTTATATACTCCCTTTTTTCTCGACATTCTTTAATCCCTCCCAAAATTCGTATTCGTAATACTGAATCATCTTTGCAATTTCTAAGTATCTTCCTTTATATCTATTTATAATTTCTTCAGCCATTCCCTCATCAACCTTAACATTAGCAAATAGTTCCAAAAAACGTACATCATACTTATCTTTAAATTTTTCAACTAACCTTTTACAGTTATAAGACCATACTGGCAAGTTAACAACTAAACCTAAAACTTGTTCGCCAGGATTAGCATAATTAGCTAACCATGCCAAATAATGAGTATAAGAGACAACTGATGGGATAGGTTCCCTTTTCTTTTCAGCGATCTCTCTAAGGATCTTTAAACCTTCATAGTCACCATGAAGTGCACTAACAAAGAAATCAATTTCATCTTGTTCCTTCGCTCTAGAAATCATTATTGCTAATGACCTTAAATCGTGGTTAACTATATACCATTGTTGATCATAAAATAACTTTAAAGTTTCAATAGAATTGAAAAGTTCATGAGATAAAATACGTGAATTTAACTCAGATATTTCTTTTCTTATTTCGCTTAACATAATTAACTATCTTCAAACGGTTTAATAAATTTCGATTAACCATTTTTACCTCTATGCTAATATATGGATGTGAAAATACTAATAGTTACATTTTGGAGTGATATCAATTTTTCAAATGAAAAATTTTTTGTGTTTGATGAAAAAGGCGAAAGAACTTCAGTTGAACAAGAAGGACTAAATGAAACATTGGCTGAAGCAGAATTCCTAAAAGACAATAATGACGTTAAAATAGTAGCCTTTCTGCCAACAACACTTTCACGTATTTTATCAGATCCTCCACCCGATTATAATCAACTAATCCAACGACTTGAAGCAGAGGTAAAAAATATAGTAAAAGTAGATTATGTTCATATTTTACCCTCAGAAGGAACAATAGGAAATCACGTTCATCATGAAGGATTAGGAAATTTCCATTTTTTATTTTACCTTAAGCTCTATGAAGATTTACTTAAGGAAAGCCCAGATGTTGTTTTATTAGATTTAAGTAGAACTTTCTCATATTATCAGAATTATGCAATATCGGCAACACAGTTAGCTTTGGATGATTATGTTATTACTACTAATAGAAAAAACACTATACTAATTCAATATGCTAGAATAGATAATACATTGGTACCTCTATTTGTTAAAGATTTCAAGAAAGTAAGGATATACGATTACTTAACTACTAACATCAAACTTTCAAAAGAAAAAGGATTTAGTACACAAGGGAAATCCGAAATCTATGGTTTAGGAAAATCATTAGAACTAGGCTTCCCTCTAATTTTAATTTATTTACTTAAGAATGCAAATAAATTAGTTCCTCCAGATGAATTTGAGAAGATGATTATAAACTCTATGAAAGTAAATAAAGGAGAAAAATATGAGATTGTAACTAATTTTGAAGCTCATGAAACAGCACCATATTACTTCATAGGATATCATTTCGTTAATTCTTATAAGAAAATAGCTGAAGAAAGCGAGATAAGTCTTGAGTCTTTAGAAAAACTACTTGAACTATTTGAAGAACCGCAAAGAAAACTTATCATAAGAGAAATAGAAATTTTAAAGGATTTTAGCAGGTTAATGAAAGATGAAGAAGAACACTTATTAGATTATTTAATAAGAATAGGAAATGCTCGAGTTATAGATTGGATGAAAGGAGAAGTTTCTGAAGATGAGAAAGAAGAGTGTGACGTTAATGAGGATGAAATGTATTCACACGCAGGCTTAGGGAGAAAATTCACCAAAATCATGGTAAAAGAAGGGAAAATAGTTGTTAAGTATGCTGAAAGCTGTATTGATGAAATTTTAAGTTGGGTGAAAAATATAGGGAAAGAGTAATGAAGCAGTTTAAATATTTTTAATCAAAACCTATTTCGTGCCAAGTTCAGCTTATGAGATTAAGAAAAAGGTAGAAAAGATCGGTAAACAAATTAGCGTTATTAAGGGAAAAATCACTGGAGTAGTAGATATTTCTGGAAATCCAGATCACCCATTATTTGAGGCTGAAACAGCAGTATTAAGTGTTGATGAAAAGATTTTTCACAAGATAGAGGAAAAAAGAGAGAACGTTAGTATCGCTTCTATAGATTCGTCCTCTAGGTATTTAAGAGATCCTTCAGTAAATATGGTATTTGTTGGTCTAGGAGTATACAGCAATATTAAAGGAATTAAAGTAGGCCCATTTGATATTGACATTAATTTTATGGCAATAGGGACTTTTGAAGAGTTATTAAAGGAATTTAATCCAGAAAGTGGTGTAAGAGTAAAAAATTACGTTAATAAATACTTTACTGAGGATTATAGGATAGATGATATAGCTGATGAATTAAGATTAGAAGCTGAGAATGTTGGACTGAAAGAGAATAGAAATACCCACGACCTAGTAATAGTTGATGGACCATTATTCCCCACGCCATTAGAGTTAAGTGAATTAGAATTACAATCTGAAGGAAGAAAAAGGCATCAAGAAGCTTACTTACAATTAACAAAAGATAGAATCTCTATACTTAGAAATAATGTTGTAGGTGTCGTAAAAAGACTTGAGACTTCACAAAAACTTTACAAAGTAGATAAAGTAAAACAACTTTTAGGAATACGCTATCCAATAAATGATGCTGAAATATTAAACCAGATAAGGATTAAAACGGAGTTTAAACGAGGATTATTAGGCCCATTTAAAATAGAGTTCAAATCAAAATATTTCGATGCACCAACCCGTTATGCTTACTATTTAATTTTGACAAACCCTATAGGGATGAGTAGTTATTTCAGAATTGAATCTTTATCCTTAGATTCACTGGAAGAATTAACACCGTATATTGTAAATAGAATTAGTGAGAGATTAATTCCTACTTATATAGAGATTGCTGACAATTTAAGCAAAAGAGTTTCAGCTTCACTCTTCATTACAGCTTACCAGATTTTAAGTAGAATAATCAGTGTAATTCATGATGACAAACTAACGTATTATAATGAGGTTAGATCTCTTTCAGAGTCTTTATTACAACATCAGAGAACTTTATTGACCTAACTACACCTAAACCAGCTGGTGCAGTTAATAGAATATCAGCGTAGTCTTCAAAGCCTAATTTTTCTAAAACATTTTCCTCATTTCTCATTACAATTTTTGTATTAGATAATTGGAGTACTAATGGATTTAAATCGTCTGGCATATGAGTTGCTAAAATAACAGATATTTTTCTAACCCTTCCTAACCTCATTAACCTATTTAATAGTCCCTCTATAATAGATTTTGACTCTTCATCTTTAGTTTGTGGGAAGTATTCATGAGCTTCATCTAAAGCTAGAATTGTTAGTGAATTGTCTCTCTCCTTCTTTTTGTATAATTCATCCTTATATGAGTAAAAGTCCGAAAGAATAGAATAAGCAACCATTGCTATTGCTTCCACTGATGCTGTGTAATCTAAAATCCAACTTAAGTCAACAACAGCTTTCTTTTTCAGTCTTTGAAAGTCCAAATCGAAAGTACCATTAACATTAAAGATCCCAAATTCGCTTACACTCCTCAAAGCCCTTATTATAGCATCCTGAGTTTGAAAAGCTAAATCTAGAGGTGATAAGTTTTTATCTAATTGTCTCAAAGACGTTATTGCATTTTTATCTTCACCCATAATATGTCTAAATAACCTACTTGTGTAAATTGTAATATAATCGTCATTATAACTATAGTATGTTGAACTTTTCCCCTTCTTTTGGAATTGTAGTTTCACATCATCATTAAGTAATGAGGATGGAGTAAGAAGCTTGAAAATCTCTGATTTAACTTTCTCCTTCGGTAAAGAGAGGTCGTGAGATATATTTTCTGCAATCTTATCAATTCCTTTCTTAAAATTATTCATAATTACCGGCCAAAATACCCTAGCCATTGGTGACATATAAGGCGTCAATTTATGCATATAGTCAATAACTTTAGTAAAATTAATCGAATAAGGTATTAAATGAACTATTGACTTCTCACATTCTAAAAGAATCTCATTATCTCTAATATCTCCAGAAACTGGTGTAGCACAACCGTATCTTTCAGCAAATTGAGTTCCTAGCTCTAGACTAGCCCTACTTGAAGGAACATCATTAACCATCATTATGACACTGGGCATAATAACAGAGAACTCCTCACCCCTAGATATTAAATGCCTTACAAAATCCCCTTGTCTATCAAAAAATACAGCATTCACATTCTGAGATAATATAGTCTTTAACAGAGTAGTCTTTCCAGAACCTGTGGTACCTATAACCAAGATATGATGAACTAAGCTTTCTTCATCTAGATTCACATAGGCATCTATTTCTTTACCACCCGAGAAGATCTTGCCAATTTTAATACCTTCATGTGGAATCCCCAATGCATCTTGTAATAAACTTTCCTTTGGTCTAAAAACTGGCGATTGCGGATCAATTGGTGTGACTGCAGGTCTTTTTACGTTGTTTTCAATTTCAGAAATTGGTTTAAGCTCAAGAAAAGTTTGAGTCATTATAGTTGTAGGATCCCTTGGAAATGATGATTCTCTAATGTTAAATTCGGCAAGCATATCTGCCCTTTCAATAGATACAACCTCTCCAATAACTACTACTGGCGAGATAATAGTCCTTATTGCTAAATATTCTCCCTTTTTAACATTACTGTTCATATAATCTAGAAATGCTAGGTCGATTCCTATATAACTTTTCTCACCTAATCTTATAGTCTCAAATCTAGTAACTCTACCTAGAATTTTACCATCAATACTATTTTGTAAAGCAAAAGAATCAGCTTCTTCTAATTTCCTTGACAACTCTTGAACTAATAAATCCTCATCCATAAGAGTATAATGGAAATAAAGAATATTTAAGTTATTCACGGTAAGAACGCAATATCATTTTCAAATGAATTTGAACTAACGATACTATTGCTACTGAAAAAATAAAAACTACTAATTTCCTAGTATCTGCATGTATTCGATAACTATCATCATGAAAAAATAAATATAACTTCAATTACTATTCTCATATGAATGGACAAACTGAACTAGAAGGAATTAAGTCAATAAGAAGTGGTGTACTATTCGAAATAATAACCGCCTTGCTTGTTGGAATAGGAATCATAATACTTTTAACATCAGGAGTTTTGACTGCTGGCCTCTCTGGTTCTGCTGTAGGAGCTTTCAGTAGTATTGTTGGTACCCTCATTGGGTTAATTGTGCTAATCATTATTGGAGTTGTAATTGGAATTGTAGGACTACTAAGAATTAGAAGCGGTTTTAATATACTAAAGGCTACAAGACGGGATGTGGGCATTGGTGGAACTGGTGTTACATTACTACTTGTTGGATATATATTAATGGTAATTGGTGCTCTACTAGCTATTGTTTTCATTGGTATACCCATTCTTTTTATTGGCGTTATATTAGCAGTAATAGGTCAAATATTGCTTGGTATAGGATTTTATAGAATTGGAGAAATTTACAATGTCGGTTTAGTTAAGGTTGGAGGAATCTTAGTAATTCTATCTATACTCACAGACCTTTTAGGTTTTATTGGATACATACTAATTTATGTTGGACTTGGAAGAGTAGTAAGTAATCTACCTATGGCTACACCAGCGCAAATGCAAACTTATTATCCTCCATTAACCCCTATGCCACAGCCTAGTACACAAGCTGTTCAAGTTTCTCAGGTTGGTCAGGGAGTTTTAAGGGGTGATGGTTATGCACAATTTACATTATATACAACAGCACAAGTAACAATAGTTTCGGCCTCTATTGAAGGAACTAATCTACAGGCAACATACATTAACCCAATCATTTTACAACCAGGGAATAACAACATTATGGCTTACTTCGGAAACATAAGCAATTTAACGCCCGGAACAACATATATAATTAACTTAACTATTAATGCTCAAGGAAATATGATGAATATAAAAGTATCTGTAGTCTACCAACCATAAGCTATTATTTTTTATTACAGCATATATCTCTTAATAATGAGATTTTAATAAGGCAAAATATTTTATATTATTTTAAACGTAACGTAAGAATGCAAGGCCTTAGACCCCAAATTCATTTTACAAAAATAATTTCAAAGGATAGTTATCCATTATCTTGAAAATTTTGCAGTTAGAGGAAAAAGTTAAGGTAGATGGAGTAGTATTACTTAGGAAAAAAGGATTGATAATTCTGGATTCCATCTACCCAAAAATACTTGTGCAAATCAAGAAAAACACTTTCTCTCATGAGGGGGAGAAAGGCTAAAGAAGTCAAGAGAACACTTGTAACAGCAGCACTTAGTAGGGAATCAGTAGAAAATAAGGTAAAGGAGTTTGGAATATCACCATAAAAAGTGAGGAATTACGTAGAAGAACAAACACATAAACCATATACTAAATACGTTCAAAAAATCTCAAGCAAGGAATTAGGTGAAAGAAAAAGTGTAAGAATATCAATAGAATATAATTGAAAAAACCCATAGAAGGATTGAACAGCTCAGAATATGGTTACGCTTTGTAACGGCAACAACGAGAGTAAATGGGAAAATACTAATACTAGCATTCACATATATAGAATGAGTAGACTAGAGATAGTAGGAAAAATTGATAAAACAAATTCCGGCATTAGATCTAAAGATAGTACTAGATGCTGGGTTTTACTCGGTAGATGTAATCAACTACTTGTCAAGGTTTAACTACATCATTGGAGTACCCGTGGAATTCATCGCAATTTTGACGGAGACTACACGGTAAAATCAAGGGGTAAAAAGGTAACATTCAGCTAATAGTACATCGTGATAGGGAAAAGAAATACTTGGCAAAGGGAACAAACTTAGACGTGAATAAGTGGTATAATAAGGTTAGGACACCAATAGAGACATCATACAAGATAATTAAATCATTCTTAATCTTTACCTCATCAAGAAATTGGTTATTCCGATTATTCGTCCTAGCAATACTAATCTACACACTATACTTACTCCTCAAGGGGACAACGAGTAAAGAAGACTTCCGCTTACTATTAATTATCTTGCTATTACAAGAAAATTATCACTTTACAAGAATATTTAGTTAAACTATTTTATCCAATTTTTAACTCTATTGAATTATTTTCGAGATGATGAAATTGGGGTCTAAGATAAGATTTAATAAATTTTATTGTGATCTTCATTTAGTTTTTTATGAGGGTCACTAATGATTTTTTGTATAATATCGAAGGCTTATTTTATACAATTTTTACTAACATCCGCATTATTACCGAAAATCTTAAAGAGTAACTTTTTTTAAAAAAACAACTATTATTAAGGAACAAAAATGGTTGAAATAATAGATCATACAAAGGTAATAGAGGAAAATCTCGATAAACTCCCTAAGCCACCAGGTGAAGTACAAATCTTGGAGAAAAGGCATGGAAGCCTAGATGAGATAACAGTAGGATATATAAAAACGCCATATGGTGAAGGATATGAAATAGATATCGATGTAGGCAATGGAGTACACTATGTAGTTGTGCCACATTTATCAAAAAATGGCTTAATTATAAACGTAGAAAAATTTGCCAATGTACTTAATAAAGGGGACTACTTAGAATTGGATATGAAAGCAATAATGATAACTAATGGGGCTAAATCCATTATTAAAGTGTTAGATGGCAGATATAGAATTCCTAGATTAAAAATGACTGTCGAAGAACTAGCAGACAAAATGAAAAAGGAAGGGTTAAGCTTTATAAAAATAGAAAGAATAGGGTGATATTATGCCTGAGACGAGTGAATTAGTCCTGGAGTTCTGCACAGAAGTTCAATGTAATGGACAACCTTGTAAGATAATTACTGACTCTATGACGTGCGGTGAGAAATGCCTTGCTGAAGCAGCTGCAGCAGATGCATGTGAAATATTCTGCTAGGGAATAAATTGTGTCTTTTTTCCCTATCTTATTTTACACAATTTTGCCTACAATATTTCTCATAGCTGTAATTATCATTGTATATTTGGGAAAAATTCAGCCTAATTTAAAAATAGGTATACCTATATTAGCAGCTGGTGTAGCACTTATAGTAGTTGGAATACTAATTGCAAATCCACCCCTCTCTATTATAGGTTTTTTAATTTTCGTAATTTCCTTAATTTTTATGCCAAGGAGGCACAGGTGGTAATAGATGTTGGGCCTTTATGACGTCAGTTCGGGCTACGGTAAAAAGTTAGTCCTACAAGACATTTCGTTTGAAATTAAGGAAAGTGGAGTTTATATTGTTTTAGGTAGGAACGGTGCGGGTAAGACAACTTTACTAAGGACTATTGCGGGAATTCTTAAGCCCGTAAAAGGAAAAATTGTAAAGGAAGGGTCGATAGCTTACCTCTCTCATTCCTTAGCATTACCTAACGAGATGACGGTAAAGGAGGCGTTAGAATTCTTTTCTAGCATTTTAGGTGGAGATATGAATAACGTGATCGAGAAATTTGACCTAAAGGGCTTACTGGACAAGAGGATTGCTGATTTATCTCAAGGACAGAAGAAGAGAGTTTCAATTGCAAAGATCTTCTTAAAGGATTACGATATTTACCTCTTTGACGAACCTACCGAGAATCTAGACCCTATTACCGCGTCAAGGATAAGGGAGGAGATAGTTTCACTGTCTAAGTCAAAAATCGTAATTTACACTTCTCACAACCTCTACGAAGCTAGGGACATTGGAAAGTACGTCTTAGTGATAGATGGAGGGAGGCTTAAGTTCTTTAAGCCGATAAGCGAGATTAGGCTCAAAGAGTATAAGATAGGGATAAGGGCTTCGCAAGACCTCTCTAAAATACTGAACGGGGAGTACCAAGGCGAGTACTTTGTTATCACAGTTGACGACCCTTCAAAAGTTAACCAAATAATACAAGAGTTGTTAAGTAAGAATATACAAATTTATGAGATTAAAGAAATGAAGAACCCTCTGGAGGATCTGTTAAAATGATTTACACGGCTTTCATAAAAAGGATGGTTAACAGAAGTAGGGCAATAACCATATACTTTTTAGTATTATCAATAACTGCTCTGTTTCTCGACTTGTACGATATATTCAAAATAAAGATAGTGACTCCTATAATACTCTCGAGTTTTTTAATATCCCCTTCGTTATTCGGTATAATGTTTTCTTCTTTAGCAGTAGGGCTATTCACAGACGACAGACAAAACGGACTCCTTGAGTTCCTAGTGGCGGAGGGGTTTAAACCAGAAAAGATTTTCTATATCTATACGGTGTCTTACTTATTGGTATCAGTGCCAATAGATATTTTAATATCTTACATTTTAGGGGTTTTCATACACAATCTGGCGTATTTCGTCATATTACTGACTAACAGTATAGGAATATCCTGGATTGTTGTACCAGTTTCAATGTATTTTGCCTACCTACAGAGAGTTACTGGCAGTTCTAGGTCACCCTTAGGAACGTATATTGGTGTAGGGTTATTATTTATACTCATATACTCGTCGACAATAGTAACTTCAGAAACAAAGTTGGAGGAGATATTATTATACTCCGGAATAGTATTCCTTGTAGCAGCAATACTATTAACCATCTTAATAGGAAAGAATTTTAGTTCAGAAAAATTGATATCTTAAGCTAAGTTATTTGGATCCAGTAATTTCTAAATGCATATAATTACTAAAATATTATCCAAACTAATGATAACGAAGAAACTACATTCTAGTATAAGCTGAATCTCTCGTGAGAGCATCCAATGCATAATTAATATGAATAACTAAATAAAGTAAAAAGTTATAAAACGCTTTTGTTTAGAATTAAATTCATTTAATTACGAAGGGTCTTTGACGGCTCTTTTGCGAATTCATTTTATTTTCTCATTTTGAAATCAAAAAATTCATTGTACATTGGCAATTGGAGGGACCAAGGAGTTTATACCACGGACTTAATGGAGATAATGACATATAATCAATTATTTCTTCATACAATTATTCTAACTCTATGAGAATATTACAATTCGCAAAAGAAACTTGACCCACCCAACGCCCCGACTACGACTTAAAATACTTTAAGGCTAGATTCAAGAATTGTAAGCTTCCTTTTGCCCCAAATGAAAATTTTATTACCGTCTACGTATAATAGACAATTGTGTCTACAGTTATTAGTGTGAGAATTAAAAAAGAAATATAAAGAGGAATTAGAAAAGCATGGGATTGATATTGACCAAGAGGTTTAGGAAATTCTTAGAGGAATTATACTTAAAAGTTAAGGCTAAGGAATACGTTAACTCATGGGTTGAGTTGCTTAAAGATGTAAAACCCAGTGAAGAAGGGTTCTCTGAGAGGTCGGTGAGGGAAGATCGTGAAAGTCATTGATTCGTCAACACTAGTAAAGTTTTTCTCCAAAGAGAAAGGGTGAAAAAGTTACTGAAATAATTTCTGAAGGTGTAGCAACGCTGGATTTAGCAATTAAGGAAATCGCTAGTGCCCTATGGAAGAAAGTAATAGGGGAAGAAATGGATGAGAGCGTAGCAATAAGAATTTTATCTGATTTGCTTAAAAATGAAGCAATAATTTCGGTAAACCAAGACGAATATCTAGTTGAAGCATTTAAAATCGCTACTAAATATAAAATATACTGTTTACGATGCCTTATTTATAGCCTAAGCTAAATCCATGAAGACGGAGTTAATAACTTCGGACAAGAAACAGTATGATGCATCTCTGAAAGAAGGGATAAAATCACGGTTTATTTAAAGAGTTAACAAAGAATGTAACTCTTAATCATTGGTGTTAACGCTTTCTGTGTTTCGATAACAGTTCCTTGGTTTGAGTAAGCTCAATAGGATTTAGTATATAATGAAATATTTTAATCTAAACAAACTTTAAGTTATCTCCTCCCACACGTCAATAAACTTCTTATACAAATTCTCATACTCCTCAACCGTAACAACGTGGATCTCGAAGTGATCCCACGCGTTTACAGCCTAATGCATGATCACGAAAATTCCACTATTATCCTATTCATCCTCAATATCAGGGAATATAATTAAAATGTTTACGTTATTACCGTTTCTGTAATTCCCTCTAGCGAAAGAGTTTCCTATGAATGCTAATGAAGGAATAAAGTCTTTTCTCGCTAAATTGAAAATTTTTATTGATTTATAAATTATTATAATTTTTATAGTAAGAAAATATACTTTAACTACTATCTCCATGTTATGTAACTTTAGATCTATCGTCTACCTTTTAAACTACAATTAAGTACAATTTAATTAATTATTATTTAAAATTAATAACTTAAATTGAAGAAATGATTGCAGTAAAAAGTTTTTAATCGCTCAATTTGATATATATTCTAATGAGCAAAAAAGATATACCAATTAAATTACCTATAATTGATGAACACTCATCAGTGTTGCCTATAAAGTTAACACAATATGAGACTGAAATAATGCTGAGATGTAAAATTTGCAATCAGCTAGTTCCAGCATCGAGTGCATTAGAACATCAATTATTTCATAAAAGTAAAGGAGAAGATGCTTGTTTTACAGTTGAAGCACCATCAGTAAAAGGAGAAAGAAAAAATAGTAGTCCCACTGAGATTATGTAAAGTTAGTTTAAAAAGGAAAAAATTTTTCTTTCTTTTTATTCTGGTGGTATTTCAGTGAAAGTGTACTTTATATCAATACCTTCTTTCCTTAATCTATACCATCTCATAACGTAATAAATTACAATACCAGCAATGAATGGAGAAGCTATTATCGTCCAGGTTTCTGGATTCATAACTATTCCTAAATACACAGTAGAATTTCCGAACCAAATATAACCATATAAACTCATGACAACAAGATCTATTACAGATATTACTAGCATTAGCCCTCTATTCCCTAACTCCATCCCATTACCTCTTATATTAGCTACTATAGAAGCAATAATCACTATAATAAATCCGAAAAGTAATGCCATAGCATCAGCTGTATCCATACCGTAGAAGAATACCGCACTTAATGGTGTTACAGTTATTGCTACTAAACTACCTATAGTTATTACCTCATCAATTAGATGAGCAACAACTGGAGAGTGAAATCTTTCGCTAACATAAGAAACTATAGTTGGCATTGCTTTATCAAACGCTATAGCCATAAAATACCTTGAAACAAATAATGCTACAGCGAA
Organism: Sulfurisphaera tokodaii str. 7; assembly: GCF_000011205.1. NCBI lineage: Archaea > Thermoproteati > Thermoproteota > Thermoprotei > Sulfolobales > Sulfolobaceae > Sulfurisphaera > Sulfurisphaera tokodaii. Next base: position 1,018,069 of record NC_003106.2, on the reverse strand, counting down.
CATTATTGCTAAGTACCAGAAGTAAGAACCTATTACTAGAAATAGATCTAATGGTAAACTCTTAAATGCTACAACCGTATCAAATATCGGATTTAATAATGCTGAGTAAGAAGAAGATGTAGAGGATAACACTCCAGCACCTATAAAGAACGCTGGTTGTAAAGAGCTAACAGAGGAAGCAATAAAGTAAGTTATTAACAGACCGGATACTACTAAAGCTCCAAAAACTCCTATCTTAAAGGATCTACTACCTCCCCTTACCTCACCTGCTACAGAAGTCGCACCATTTACAAATGGCAAGAAAGACGCCGTAAATACCATTAAACCTAATGTTGCAAGAATTGGGTTTGTAAATAGCGGTACAGCTTTAGATGCAGAAGATACTATAGAGGAGTAATCAAAACCAGCGGAATTTATTGCGGAAGGGGCTACAAAATGCATTAAAGCTCCAGCTAAAACAAAAGTTATCAGTGCAATTATAGTAACCCCTCCCATTATATGATTCGTATATTTAGGTAAGAATATGTTTATAGCAATTACAGTGCTAAATGTTAACGCACCAACTAGTAATATTACATAAGGATTAGATAAAGTAGAAGCAATAGATGCGTAAGGATTACCAAAATTAACTGCCAGTGCAGAAAATCCAGTTTGCAACTGACCAACATCATCATAAACTATAGCGGCATCAAAAATCATTTGAGATATTCCAAACACTAAACCTACACCTACACCTATGGCTGGTGGTAAAACTCTACTGGCGAAAACATAGTCAGCTGCAGATCTTTGATATTTTTCAGAAATTTTAGTCCATAGATAAGAATGTGGTAGTAATACGATCCAGCTCAATAATGCCCCTAAAACTATTAAACCATTAGGAGATACAGAAAGACCAGTTAAATAAGATATTGGTAAGACATAAAAAGCTATAAAACCCATACTGATAAACATAGCCGTTAACCAATTTATTTCTCTTACTAAACCAGAGGATTCTCTTGCAAAAAGTAAACTTTTTACTTCTTTTTTATCACTTTTTTTATCTACGGCCATAGGTAAATAGAGGTTTAAATCTCTTATAAATATAAATTGATTTTTCACGAAAAGTTTTAATTTATAAAAACCAATTTTTAAACATTTTTCATTTTTATCTTAAATCTTTAGACTGCTTTTTACGTAAATGTTTACTTTCAACTTTAAAAATAAAATATAATTACAAATTAACCTTACAAATTAACATAAGATCAGTGTATATTATACGTTCTAAATATATAGAAAAGAAGGGTCCTAAACATTGTTTAAAAATTACTAAAAATAGTTAAGTATATCTTACGTAACTTTTTAGCATATTTCATTAAACATTTTTAAAGGAATTATATGGATTCATGAGTATGCTAGTTAATGTTAAAGCAGAATACAGCCCCCTTAAAAAGGTCGTTGTAGCATCTCCGGGGGGTGAAAAATACAAATTAACACCAAAAACAATATATGAACTACAATATGCTGAAATTCCAGATCCAGTGGAATTAAAGGCTGAACATGACGAATTTGTAAAAAAACTTAAGGATAATGGTGTAGAAGTAGTGAATTTAAGAGAGGAAGTAAAGAAATTAAGTAGGGAGACTTTAGAAAAATTAGTTTTACAGAGAAGTGAATGCAAATTAAACTTAGATAGTTTTGATAAAGAAAAACTAGCAGATATACTTATCTCTGGTTTATCTGCACAAGAAGCAAGAGAATTAGGTGCAAACTTACTAGTAGTTGAAAGTGAGGAATTCTGTGTCAAACCATTAGTTAACGTAATGTTTACAAGAGATCCAGGGATGGTTATAGGGAAAACTTATATTATAGGGAAAATGAGATGGGAATCAAGAAGAGATGAACCCTTAGTATTTAAAGAAATTCTAAAACCGGAAAACGTATTAGAAGTTAAAAACGGTTATTTTGAAGGTGGGGATTTCTTCCCTCTTGATGGAAAATTGTTAATGGGATTTGGGACAAGAAGCAGTGGAATAGGAGTAAGTTATGTTGTACCTAAATTAATCGAATTGGGAGAAATCGATGAGGCAATACTTGTAAAACTTGAAACACCGGAATTGCATCCAAACAAAGGAATAGGGCATTTAGATACTGTATTTGGAATACCCTCAAAAGATGTCATAGTCTATTATAAGTCATTGCTAGATAATATGAAAGTGTATATTTATAAAGGGAAGGATATAATAAGGGATCAAAGACCTTTAAGGGAAGTACTTAAAGACTATCTATCTAAGGATCTAAGAGTAATTAACATAGGAAACGCTGAATATTTCTCTGAAGAAAGAGAGCATTGGTTGCTGGCGAGCAATATAATAGTTATAGATAAAAGTAAGATAATAGCATATGAGCATAATAGAATTACTAATAAACTTATGGAAGAATCTGGAATAAAAGTAATAACTTTTAAAGGAAATGAAATAATAAAGGAAGGAGGAGAAAGAAGCGGACCTAGATGCATGACTCTACCAATTGAAAAGTACTGAAATAAAAATTGAAAAAATATAATGAAAAATGATTAATATAAGAGCTGAAAAGAAAAGATTATTTTTAAAATTTACCGTTTATGAGTTTACGTTTTTACAACATATATTTTATAAATATGCACATTGTATACGAAAATTCACTACATATAAAAAATAAGTAAAGGTATAAACTATTTTTTAGGTTTTCTCATTCTTTTAGGTAAGATATATGAAATAACAAAAACAAACCCAAAAACACTAATGGTAACAATTATTTGTGACAATAACATATGCTAATATTAGTAAAATAATAAAAATTTTGCTTTTAAAGTTGTAGTCTGTCTTTTTATTTAATTAACTTTTAATTTTCCAGCATTAAATAAATCTTCTCTATTAATAGTTCTATAAATAATAAGAAATATTCTAAAACAGCCATTAAATTCGATAAATATTAGAAAAATATTGAAGTGTACATGAAAATAATTTTTTATAATTTATTGAAAAAATTATAAAGAGTAAATACTATTTTATAAAACATTTATATATAGAGGTTGCAATGTCCTCTTAGATATCATAACAAGTACATGTTATTTATCTTCGTGTCTTATCGATAAAGATAGTATTCTTAAATGAGGCCATTTGAAGTTCAACATATTAGTGTTACTTGATATAATATTACAAATATTTTTCCGAATCTTATGACTACGTAAAAACATTCCTCCGAATTTAAAATGCTTAAAGCTTATATCTCAAATAAACTTTTACCAAACTAAGAAAATTTATCCAGTAATAAATTGATGCGCTTTTATTTTATCTCCTTCTACAACTATATATACACCGTGAAATATTCCAGATGAGTATTCACTACCAGGGTTTAAAACTAATGTTCCCGCTACTCTATCAAAAGCTCTTGATTCATGGATATGTCCATGAATTCCTAGAAGTGGTTTATACTCTTCAATAATTTTTCTAACACTTTGTGAGCCAACATGGGTCATAACTATGTCACCACCTTTTACAACTGGTTTAAGATTCTTATCCAATAAAGGAGCATTATCTAGGTTCGTACCAAATGGAGGAGCATGAGTATTTAAGATAACTTTTGATGGATCTCTGACCTTATTCACCATACTCTTTAATTCTTTATATATCTCATCCTCACTCTTTTCCCTGTAAGTATTCCAGGGTGTTGGATTAACATAACCATAAGAAATCATTTCAAAAATGCCAAATTGAATTATAAAACCTTCAGTAGGTTTAAATATTGAATCCTCATTAACAACGTCAAACATATACGTTGGATCATCATTACCTAGATTAAAGTATATTGGTATTTTAACATCTTTATATCGTTCTTCAGCCAGCTGTATCCATTCCTTAAATCTTTCGATTATCGCAGTTCTAAATGCTTCATCAACTTTCTTCTTATCTTGAAGCATATCCTCATACTCTTTTTTATCAACTATAATATAATAGTTACCATTGTTCTTAATTTGTTTTGCAATATTTTCTAATCCATCTCTACCCACTTGTGTTCCTTCAACTTCATATTTTCCATTACCCAAATCAACGATAGGAATTAATGCCTTTCCAGCCAAATCACCACCTATTATCATAACATCAACTTTTAACATTTTACCAACATTTAAAAACTTTCTAAAAGCCACATCTGAAGCATGAAGATCGCTCGTGAATAAAATTTTTAACTGACTTTTCTTATCAATACCTTCTGGTTGTTTTCTCTTAAATAACCCCATAAGAGAAAATTCATAATTGAAATATATAAATTTGAGTTTAAATAATCGCCAGTATTAACCTATCAATAGCTATAAAGTATAATTTTCACCGCGTTTATTGAATATGATAAATTACGTTAATGTTCAGTCTAAGAGTTGGATAATTCAACTACGTTTAAATTATCTGACGTAAATTGGAACAATTTTTATTCGATGAAAATATTTCATTTTTTACATTTTAAAATTATAATTATATAGCCTTGCTGGTTCAATATTATGTTTAAGAAAATAAACATTGTTTAACATTTTACGAATAAGACTTAAATATCAATTTAAAATATTCACGTATGTGGGCTGAAAAAATGTTTCTAACACCTAGAGAGCAAGAAAAACTACTTATTTCATGGGCTGCAGAAGTTGCAAGAAGGAGAAGAGTTAAAGGATTAAAGCTAAACTATGCAGAAGCTATGGCAATTATAGTAGATTATATTTTAGAAAAAGCTAGAGAAGGAGTTAAAATGGAAGATATAATTAAAGGTGCACAAGAATTATTAACTGAAAACGATGTAATGGAAGGTGTACCAGAACTTCTTGACCTAGTTCAAGTAGAAGCAACATTTCCGGATGGTACCAAATTAGTTACAGTTAGAAATCCAATAAAAAGTAGTAAGAAAACATTAAATACTTATATAATTAAACAAGGAGAAATAGAAGTTAAGGGAGAAGAGATAGAATTAGAAATAACTAATACTGGTGATAGACCTATACAAGTGGGTTCACATTTTCACTTTTTTGAAGTGAATAAGGCTCTAAAATTTGATAGGGAAAAAGCTTATGGAATGAGATTATCAATCCCAGCAGGGACAGCTGTAAGATTTGAGCCTGGACAAACTAAAGTTGTTAGGCTAAGAAAGATAGGAGGTGGAAGAAGAGTTACCGGGTTAAACGGTTTAACAGAAGGTTCTCTAGAACATAATAAGGAAGAATCTATTAAAAGAGCAAAGGAGAGGGGGTTTGCTTGAGAATAAGTAGGGAAAGATATTTTGAGTTGTATGGACCAACTGAAGGAGACAAAATTAGGCTAGGAGATACTAATCTTTACATAACAATAGAAAAGGACTTAATTGCAAAAGGAGATGAGCTGGTTTTTGGAGCTGGCAAAACGGCTAGAGATGGTTTGGGATTGTTACCAAACGTTAGGGAGGAAGAGGTGATGGATTTAATAATTACCAATGTAGTAATTCTCGACCCTTTATTAGGAGTTATAAAAGCAGATATTGGGATAAAAGATGGTTTAATTGTTGGGATTGGTCATGGTGGCAATCCTTTTACAATGGATGGTGTAAATTTTGTTTTAGGCTCTTCAACTGAAATCATTTCCGGAGAAGGGTTAATTGCTACACCAGGTTTTATTGATACTCACATACATTGGGTTGCTCCACAGCAAGTTTTTGATGCTTTGTCAGCCGGATTTACAACACTAATTGGTGGTGGTACTGGTCCAGCTGAAGGGACTAAGGCAACTACTGTAACTCCAGGGAGTTGGAATATTAAAATTATTGCTGAATCACTTGATTATTTCCCATTAAACTTTGCATTAACAGCTAAAGGTTCATCTAGTAGGATTACTATGGAAGAAGTATTAAGAAATGGTGCATCTGGTTTTAAGATTCATGAAGATTGGGGGGCTATGCCTAGAGTAATAGATGAAACTTTAACAGTTGCTGATGAATACGATGTTCAAGTAACAATACATACTGATACTTCAAATGAAAGTGGTTACTTAGAAGATACCCTTAATGCTATTAATGGTAGAACAATTCACGCTTACCACGTAGAAGGGGCTGGAGGAGGACATGCCCCAGATATTATTAAAATTTGTGCAGAACCAAATGTCTTACCTTCATCGACAAATCCTACAAAACCTTATACAATACACACTTATGAGGAGCATTTGGAAATGTTAATGGCCGTGCACCATTTAAATCCAAAGGTTCCAGAAGATGTTGCTTATGCAGAATCAAGAATTAGGGAAGAGACAATGATGGCAGAGGATTATTTACATGATTTAGGAGCAATAAGTATGATGTCTTCAGATTCCCAAGCTATGGGAAGAGTTGGAGAAACTGGAATAAGAACTTTCCAACTTGCACACAAAATGAAAGATCTAGGGCTAATCCAAATAAATGATAATGAAAGGGTACTAAGATATTTAGCTAAAATAACAATTAATCCAGCAATAACCCATGGAATTTCTGATTACGTAGGCACTTTAGCACCAGGACATATTGCTGATATTGTTCTGTGGGATCCAAGATTCTTTCCAGTAAAGCCTTACATGGTTATTAAAGGTGGTGCAATAACTTGGGCATTAATGGGAGATACAAACGCTTCAATTGCTTATGCACAGCCAGTACTTTACAAACCAATGTTTGGATATTACTCTGCTAAAAGCGTCTCATTCTTCTTCTCCGCGACTGATGGAGTAGAGAACTTATCGAAGATTGTAAGAAGAAGAGTCTTACCAGTCAAGAATACTAGGCATCTAACCAAAAAGGATATGAAATATAATGATATTTTACCAAAGATTGAGGTTAACCCAGATACTTATGAAGTTAAAATTAATGGTATTGTACCAAAAGTTCCTCCTTCAAAATCATTACCGTTAACTCAATTATATTTCATATATTAGGGTGATACCATGATTTTAGCTAAAAAGTTAGGAAAAGAAAGTGAAGCACATGAATTGATAGAGAAGGCTAAGGCATTAGGGATTTTTAGAATAGTGGAGCTTTCTAGAGAATGCTTTGAGAGGCAAAGATGTAGAGGAAAGACCGATAAAGGAGAGGAAGTCATAATAAACTTAAAGGGCGTGCCAATTTCTGACGGCGATGTTTTTCAAACCGATAATGGCTATATTATCCTACTAAAGGAGAAAGAGGAGAAAGTTGTAGAGTTCAAAATAAATGATTTTACTTCTTTCATTTTGGGTTATATTATAGGAAATTATCACATGAGAGTTATGGTTAATGAAAACAAAGTTTATATATCAGCGGAATTAGGTGAGGATTATTTGACGCAAAAATTTAAGAATTTTAATCCTAAAGTTACTAGGATAAAATTTAATCCAAACGTAGATATCCCAGTACAACCGGTGGTGGTTGATTTTGTTAACACCTAAAATATTTCAATTATTTGATAGTGCATTACCAATAGGTTCCTTTAATTATTCTTTTGGTTTAGAAGAGGCTTATATGAGGGGATTTGAAATAAGGAGATTTATTAGAGACATTTTCTTTAATGTAATTATGAAGGGAGATGTTGCAATAATAGATTTAGCTTACGAAGATCCAGAAGAAGCTGATAAAATGCTTTATGCATCAAAACTTCCCAAAGAGTTAAGAGAAGCAAGCGTAAATATGGGTTTATCCTTAGCTAGGCTGGAACTTTGTGATGATTATTATATTAAAAAAGTTAATAATGGTGAAGGTATAGGAACTTATCCAGTTATTATAGCGAGATGCTGTAAATCTCTAGGAATTAGTAAAGAGGACTGTAAAGCTGGTTTGGCTTATGCTGAATTATCCCAATTGGTTTTTAGCGCAGTAAGGTTAAGGGCTATAGACTTTATTGAAGGACAGAAAATCATCTGGGATTTGCTCTCACAGTATAAGGAAGAGAAGGAGTTTGAACCATTCAGTCCGGTTATGGACATTTTATCAAAACTTCACGAAGAAAGAGAACCTAGGGTGTTTCTCTCATGATTAGAATTGGAGTTTTAGGTCCAGTTGGTAGTGGTAAGACGACGTTAATAGAGTTCTTAACAGAATACTTAGTAAAGAAGGAAGGACTTTCAGTGGGAATAATAACTAACGATGTTATATCTTCTCATGACGCTCTAAGAATTTATCAGAATTTAGTGTTAAAGGAAAAGTTGTTACCAAAAGAAAATGTAATAGGAATTGTAACTGGTGGCTGTCCTCATACAGCAATAAGAGAAGACCCCTCAGTAAATTTAAGAGCATTAGAAACTTTAATGAAAAGAACAAGTTTAGATGTTATATTTATAGAAAGTGGTGGAGATAATGTTATGTCTACATTTAGCCCAATATTGGCTGACTATACAATCTTTGTATTAGATACAGCAGCTGGTGATAAATATCCAGGAAAAGGAGGATTAGGAATTCAGGAAAGCGATTTACTTGTTGTGAACAAAATAGATTTAGCACCTTTTGTAGGAGCTGATTTAGAGAAAATGAGAAGAGATGCAGAGAAGATAAGGAAGGATAAACCTACAGTCTTTATTAGTTTAAAAACAGGAGATGGAATAGACGATTTAATTAAAATTATAAGAAGTGAGTTAGAGCTTGAGGGGCTTATTAGAAGTTAAAAATGGCTTGATAAAAAGAAACGGTCCCCTATCTTTTTTTGAATCTCAAGGTTTGGGAATATTAGTTAACCCTTCTGAGGTTTTAGCTAACAATGATGAAGTGAAAATTTACATAGAAATAGATAAGGGCATGATTACTGATCAAGCATATACAAAAATATTATCTGGAAGTAATGTGAGAATATACGTTAAAATAATCGCTAATAGCTTATATTATTTTCCTCATCCCATAATTTTTTACAATAAAGCAAATGCAAAAATTGAAACAGAGATTTACATAAATGACTTTGGAAAGATTGTTGAGGCATATATTTTAGGTAGAAAGTTTCACAATGAGGAATTTAAAGAAGGAGATATAAAGAGCATTACAAAAATATACTATAAAGAGAAACTACTAATTTATGATATTTTTAGAGTAAAAAATGAAGATTATAAGAGTAAAAATATTATGGGTAGTGAGGCATTACTTACAATTTTAGATATAAAAAATGGAGGAGAATATGATTTCAAAAGATTAATAACTTCTTCGGAAAAAATTGACAGCTTATGGAGGGAAGAAACTAAAATTTGGTTTTAACTTTTACCATTTAGAATAGTATAGCCATTTACCATTAAAAGTTAACACCATTCGCGGATAATTGTTTTCGATAACTTTGTCAACATAAATTTTTACATCAATCATACTCATTATGCCATCGCCAAATAGTTCATGAGCAACATCCTTGATTACTGGACCATATAATAATACTCCTTCATAAAGCCTATATATAAATGGATCTGTAGGAGGCCATGGTTGAGCAGGAGTCCTCATTGGAGCATCTAAGAATGCTGGTTTAAGCTCCTTAGGTAAATCTAGCAGAGTAATTATCTTATCAGCTTCTTCCTCAGTAGCTTGTGCATAACCATATAATAACATTGCTGCATATACTTTATCCCTTCCTAAATACTTTCCAATTTCTTCCCATGTCAACCTTTTTTCCCTTTTCTTCTTTAGGCTAATTTCCCTTAGCTCTTTTTTATCAATCATATATAAATATTATGAAAAGTATTATATGAATTTTTCGTTAAAAGATAACTATATTTGGTGATTCTTTAATTATCTTAACAACAACTTGTGTAGAAGTTCTCTCAACCTCTGGAATACTCATAACTCTTTCTAAGAATTTTTCCATGAACTCCTCTCTGGTTTTATATCTAGCCATTACAATAAAATCATTATCACCTAGAACAAAATATACTCCCCAAACCCCTGGTATTTGTGCTAACTTATTGCCTAACTCCACATGATAATTTTTACCATACTTAGCTTTTACAGAAGTTATTACTATGTAATCAAGGTTTAATGAGGCTGGATTAATATATGCATAATAACCCTTAATTACACCATCTTTTTCTAACTTCTTAATTCTATATGATAAGGTAGACTTGGGAATTCTAATTTCCCTAGCTATCTCATCTAAAGAATATTTTGCATTATATTGAAGAATTTTCAAAATTCTTAAATCTATTTCATCCATAGACTGTATATTATAAACAAAAATATAAGCCTTTACTTTGAATTATATCTAATCAACACTTATAATAAAAAAAGACTTACAAAAAATCGCTTATAATCTTTGGAAGATACGCAGTAGCAACTTAATTTGGAACATCAAAAATTCACAAATTTACAACAAACGCTAGCCAACATACTAAACCTCTATTGAACTCATATATTTAGATAGAATTAAGATCAATCCCTTCTATAGCCTTCTTAGCCTAAGATAAGTAATATGCTCATAAAAACTCCTCTACTTCATTCTCTTTGCAATAAAAATTGACCCAGTTAACCCCCACGTTCTCTATAAATCTAATTCTCACTATAACCTATAATGAAGCTTCGATAACTATTCTATAAACTTCTCCATTCTATTGCGCTAAATAAATGTATCTACAACAGAGAAAAACTCGTCCTTTACGAATATCTGTAAGTAAAGTTTAGAATCATTTTAAATATCTATATCCTTATTCCCTCATTCTCTTTAAGAGGAATTGTATTATTTTTCCACGATATGGTAAATCAGTATCTATAACTCTAGGAATATACATTTACTGAACTGATCAATCATAAAATTGAATGAAACTATTAATAATATGATGATACTTTATCCAAGGTTTTGAGGGAAAAATTGAATATTATTTTTCAAGTACTAATAGTTATGATGAGAAAATTGATGATTCAAGGATTATTGAGATTTTAACTGAGTCTGGAATATATGTAATGATCAGAAATATAAAGATTTTTAAAAATTATTCTCACGACACTTTAATTCACATACCTTTAGATAAATTCTATAGAGTTATAAATTTAATAAAGGAAACTCTACAAAATAAAGTTCTAATCCATGGAGACGTAGAAACTATTAATAGTGAAGTAGTTGTTGATACTACAATAATGTCAGAGAAAAATAATTTTAAATTTATAGATTTATTTTTAAAGAAAGAGGGAATAAGAATATCTTTTAAACCTCCAACACTTTTAATTAAATGAATGGCTTTCAGATAAGAAAAAGCTGGATCTAATGAGGAAACTTAAGCAAGTTACAGACCCACATAATATTTTTAATCCTGGAAAACTACTCTAAATATTTAAATGCTAAAAAGAAAATCTTAACTTATGTATAATGAATGGTTACCAGTTGCTTTTTCAGATGAGGTTAAGGACGTATATGAAACAAACGTATTAGGACAAGACATAGTTATAATTAGAAAAAATGAAAAGCTTTATGGATTAAGTAATAGATGTCCCCATAGGTTAGCTAAGTTATCTAAAGGAAAAATTATTGAGGATGAAATCCAATGCCCATATCACGGTTGGAGATTTAATTTAGAAGGAAAATTAACTATTGTGCCTTCATTGGGTAAAAAGATAAATGTAAATTTAAGAAAATACTATATTAAGGAAAAATATGGCATTATTTGGGTATGTATCAATGAGCCAAAAGATGATTTACCAGAAATTAAAGAGTGGGAAAGTTTCAGAAAAATTAAATGTGGTCCTTACTATATAAACGCAAATCCTTTTAGAGTATTAGAAAATTTATTTGATGTATCCCACTTCCCCTACGTTCATGAAAATTACTTAGGGGACCCTAAATATCCTTATATACCAGAATATAATGTTGAAATTACTAATGAAGGAATTGTAGCAAAAAATATTAAGATATATCAACCAAATCCAGACGGTAGTCACGCTGAAAAGTATGAGAGCTATACTTACATTATATATAGACCACTATTCTTATACTTTACAAAAACCGATGAGAGTGAAAGAACATTTTCCATGATTTTTGCGATTAAACCAGAAAGTAAGAATAAAAGTGTAGTCTTTGCTTGGATCTTCATGAACTACGATTACGAAACAGATGAAAATGTAATTAGAAATTTTGAAGATACAATAATTATGCAAGATAAAGAGGTTTTAGAAACACAACCAGATATATATTACCTTGATTTATCAAAGGAAATTCATGTTAAAGCAGATAAACTATCAATATTTTACAGACATTATCTAAAAAGGAGAATTGGAAAGTTTCCAGAGTTGGGTTTACTATGATTATAAAAAATGTGAGAATAATAACAAAGGAGGGAATTACAGAAGCTGAAGTCAAAATAGAAGAAGAAAGGATTGTTAAAGTTAGTAAAGATATTCAGACTAATGAAAAAGTTTTAGATGGGGAGAGTAAACTCCTTTTACCTGGAGGAGTTGATAACCACGTCCATATTTATAAAAGGTACTTAAAAGTTCCAACATCTGATACTGTAGAAAAAAGCACATTAGCTGCAGCATTTGGAGGAACAACAACTGTAATAGATTTTGCTTTTTCAGATATACAACCTAATGTTGAGGAAAGAATTAAGCAATTCTCTTCCTCTTATGTTAATTACACTTTTCATATATTTGCTAATGATGTTACAGATAATTTGAAAAAAGCTTTTGATATAGGCTTTAATTCGGTTAAATTTATGATGATTGAGTATGCCGGCTTAAAAAGTACTTTAGCTGGGTTAAAGAGAATAAATGAGTTCATAAATGAAAGACAAGGTTATGTAATGATTCACGCTGAAGATGAGGAATTAATTAGTGCATTGTCTAATAATTTAAGAGGTAGTCCGAAACTTCATTTACTAACGAGGCCGGATGAAACTGAACTATCTGCAGCAATTAGGGCAATTCCTTTAATAGAAAACGGATTAATAGCGCATGTAAGTAGCGGTAAAACTCTTGATTTGTTACCAGACAAAGTTAAGGCTGAGGTTGTCCTACATCACTTAATTTTAAGTAAGAAAGTATATGATAGAAGAGACTCATACCTTTTTGTGACCTCACCACCAGTTAGAGACCCAGAAGAGATCTGGAAAAGAATTAATAAGGTGTCAATTATTGCTACTGATCATAATTGGTTTGACAAAGAAGTAAAGGAAAATCACAAAGAATTTCCTGATTTAGTTCCAGGATTACCTGGTGTTGAGTTAAGGGTTCCAATTATTTTGACTGAATTCATAAAGAGAAACCTACCACTTTATAAGGCAATAGAACTTCTCTCTGAGAACCCGGCTAAGATAAATAAATTAGATGTAGGTAAAATTGATATGGGCTATAGAGCTGATCTAGTAATCTATGACTCTGAAAAGAAATGGAGAGTTTCAGTAGAAAACACCCACATGGCGGACTGGACTCCTTATGAAGGTTACGAGATTATAGGAAAACCAGATACGATAATCATAAATGGAGAGGTTGTAATAGACAAAGGAGAATTAGTTAGTTCACCAAAAGGAAAACTTTTAAAATAGTTTTTAAAATATTTATTATATGGATTTTCTCTCTAAATATTTTAAAGAAGTAATAACTTCTATTGATATTCTTGAGAAATATTCTACTGATTACTCGTATATATCTCCTATTATCTCATCAATGAAAAAAATACCAAAAGCAGTTATAAAGATAAAAAGCGAGGAAGATATAAAGAAAGTAATAGAACTTATGAATGAATATCATTTTCCAGTTATAGTTAGAGGAAAAGGGACAAATACTTTAGGGGCAACAATACCTATTAAGGAAAATACAGTAATTTTAGATATTACTGGTTTAAAAGGTTTTGAAAAAAGTAAAGGTTGTTTATTAGCTTATACTGGAACAGAATTCAATGAGCCTGGAATAAATGATTTACCAGTGATTCCGACAAGTTTCTATATGGCTACTGTTGGTGGTTTTGTTGAAGGAGGATCTTTAGGTTTTGGTTCGTTAAAAAATGGGGCCGTGTGGGATAATGTAATTGAAGCAGAAGTTTATACATTAAAGGGAAAATATACATTAACTGGAAATGAAGTTTACTCTATTGTGCAATCTGCTGGAACTACTGGAATTCTAACTAGGATAAAGTTTAGATTAGTTAAGAACAGAAAAGGAATCGAGATAGAGAAACAAAAGTTTAACTCTTTATCAGAAGCAATAAACTTTTCATTAAAAGTTATAGATTATGCAGAGTTCATTAGTATACGAAATTATCCAATGGCTAAAGAGATTGAACCAGGTGAAAATTGGAGTAAATGGAATGTAATTTATGGTATTGAAAGTGATAAAGGTTTTCAACTTAAAGACATAATTACTACCTTTGCGGGTGCATACTTTACAGTAGTAAACAAGACAGGATTATATTATAATTCTTTAGATATTTCTCTTGACGAGCTTGAAAAAATAGATACACAAGATTGTTACGTAAGTGCTGAATTATCAAAAAGTTCTATCAAATATTTCTCCCACACTTACTTTATTGGTTGTAATAAGCTTCCCAATGTTGGCAAAATGTTCAATTTACATTCTTATAAGATAAATGATAGAGTTGAGGAAAGAAGATTAAAATATATCATTAACTTTAAGAGAAAAGTTGACCCAGAAGATCTATTTAACTCAGGCAAGTTAGATTTTTAGAGCCCATAACTTGATAGCCTCTTTTTTAGGAAAGGCCTTTTTATTCTCGCGTTAATAACTTCATCTTCAGAAATATCAGCATATAATATCTCTTCATTTTTCTCAGCCTTAGTAACTATTTCGCCTATTGGCGAAATAATCATACTTTCACCAAAATACTCTTCTTTTTGATTAGGATATTCTTTACCAAACCTATTTATTCCAGCAATATATACAGTGTTAAAAACAGCATGAGCCTTAAGCTCCAATTCCCAAATCTCTTTAAATGCAGCAACAGAAGGTATGAAAATTAGCCAGGCTCCTTTAATTACTTCAACTCTGACAGGCTCTGGGAAATGCCTATCGTGACAAATAACAACTCCAGTTTTTACACCTTTTAAATCAAATATTGGAAAACCTAAATCCCCAACTTTAAAGTAATAATATTCGTTAAAAAACTCCTCTTGTGGCAAATGAGTTTTTCTGTATTTTCCTATAATTTCCCCATTATCCAGTATAAATGCAGTATTGTAAAAGAAATTACTGTCCCTCTCAAAAATTGGTACAATTAAGCTAACTTCTCTTTCTTTGCTTATTTCCTTAAACCTCTGTAGAGTCTCTCCTCTTTCAGTCTCTGCCCAGCTAAAATATTTAGGATTTTGCTCAAAGGGAAAATAAATCGTATTGCTTAACTCATCTAATGCAATTATTTTTGCCTTATTATCTATTGCCTTATTTACTAATTCTACTTGTCTTTCTATATTATCCTTTTTATCCCAGGTCATATAGGTTTGAATAATAGCAATTCGCATAAAATATAGTCATAAAAAAAGTAAATAAATTATTCTGGTGGTATTAACTTAAAGGCTAAATTTATATCGATACCTTGACGAAGTCTATATTCTTTTGATATAAAATAAAATACCAAACCTATAACTGGTATTAACCCTATGACTAAGTAATCGATAATTAAATTACCAATTACCATTGATGCGTACAAACTGTTCACGCTAGCATACCATATTGAGAAGAACACTGAGATAGCTAAAACTATGGATGCTAGAGAGCCATAAGTTAAAAATTCTATCTTATCCTTCTTACTTAATTCCTCGCCAGGTATTCCCTTAATTCCAGCAACAATAGCTGAAATAGTAGCTAACAAGAATTGATATAAGAATAGTATACCTATAAGAACTATTGTTGAAACTATAAAGATTCCATTTATAGTAACATATTCAAAGATTAGTGCTAATGCCAAAACAAATATTGAGCTTATTAAAGGTGTCTTTAGCTTTGGACTCACATAAGCAAACTTTTCTGGAATTAATCTGTCAAAAGACATAGCTAAAAGAACTCTACTTGGAATTGCTAAAGATAGTGGACCAGCTACGAATTGTATACCTAAATTTAATGTTGCAACGAAAAACGCTAAAATGGGACTACTCAATGCTAGTACTCCACCCCAGGCTATAAATCCAGAAGAAGCTTGAAGCGGTATTGAACTATCCCAACCATTTAATGAAACATAATTAAAGAACGGTATACTCATTGAATATTCTGTTCCAATGATAAGTCCGAATATTATTGCAGAAGCTATAATATATCCGCTTAACATTCCCATTTTTATTGATCTTCCAGGGGCTTTATATTCACCAGCAAAATAAGATGGAGCAAAAAACCATACGAATAACCACATAATCATTAGTATCATCCAAATTAATGTCTGCAATGGGTTTACAATAGGGGAATAGTAAGAGAGACCTTGAGAATATAGAGAAGAGTAAGTAGGTCCAGAAAACTCACCAGATAAGGAATTGAATGCTGTTGCAAAAGCTTTAGGTCCTTCAAGTAATAATGCTACTATTAATATTCCTCCTACTACTTGAAGTGAAGCTATTGTAAACAAAAAGTTCGCCATGTATCTCGGGGGTAGGATACTAATTATCCAGAATAAAATAAGAGAAATAAATGAAGCTATTTCGAAAATAGTTGGGTTTACTAACATACTAGTACCTAAATTGAGTAATAGTGAATTATGAAAGGCTAGACCAATTACTTGAAATGCTGGTGCAATGCCCGCAGATATCTCTATTTGGGATAAGATTGCAGCCAATAAAGGTGTTGAAAATATATTAGCAACTGCTTGGATACTGCCTAATGCTGGATGTAATATTCTAGTTATATAAATATATTCACCAGATGATCTAGGAATATGCTCAGCTAATTTTAGATATGTCAAAAATATTGGTAAAGCTACTATAGAGGCTAATATTATACCTAAAGTCCAGTTTGCAGCAGGTAATGCTGGAGAGTAAATCATCGTATAATAAACAGATATTGGAACAATCATTGCTAAAACTTTTGCAAAGGCATGCCTACTGCTCATTTGCCTAACTAGACCAGATGATTCTCTAATGAATATTTTCTTTTCAGCCATACTACATATTTATATAAACAGAAATATAAGAATTTTGTTTAAAAAAGTAAAAACTTTTTATTTACCTTATTCAACAACAACGTCCAATCCTAGAGAAGATAGAAAAGTCTTAATATGATCATTTATTATATGTTTAGTTAATTCTGAATAAGAACGACCTCCAAATATACTTTTTTAACTTTAATATTGTCAATAAATAATAATTTCTTATCTTGTACTAGAATTTCAAAGTCACCATTTAATGTGTTATCAAAAGTTTCAATGTGGTAGATTATTCCAGAGAACTTTGGATATACTATCATAATACCTCTATTAAACTCAGCAGTCTCATGATCGTATACAATAAAAACTTGATATTTAGAGAGATCCGGTTCCTTAGCTTGGCTTAAATTAACATATGACTTTGTAGATTGATCAAAAATTTTACTGATTAGTAAATGCCCAGTAATGCCTGAAAATAAAAAGGGGTTAAACAAGAATTGCTTCAATTCAGCCTGCTTATTTAATATTAAAGAATAACTACTTACCATTTTAACCTCTACCCAATATTACACTCTTTACTTCAAACTTCTTTATATATGCCCTTCCAAAACCCTTAGACTCTTTCCTAATTACTATTAGTGCATAATTTAATATTCCATCTTTATAATTACTTCCCGGATTTACAATTGTTGTATTCCCAATTTTATCAGTATTAGGAGATTCATGAATATGTCCATGTAATCCTAATAAGGGTTGATACTTTTCAATAAGCTCTCTAATTGTTTGCGATCCTACATGAATATTCTTATTATTTACATTTGCAATATCTAGCTTAGTATTATAAGGTGGTGCATGAAAATTAAATATTGCAAATTCCGGGTTTTCCAATTTTGTTATCTTATCCATTAGCCTATTATAAAGTGTAGACTCTGGTAATTCCCTATAAGTATTCCAAGGAGTTGGGTTCACATAACCACTGCTTACCATCACTAGATCATTGATTTCGATAAATTCATTTTCGGCAACCTTTATTCCATACCTTTCTAAATAAGAGTCTACTTCTAATGGATCGTCATTACCCGTATTCCAAATTGTTTTGAATTTGGTATTTTTAGTTTTTTCCTCAAATATTTTGATCCAGGAATCTATTTGACCTTGAATAAAGTCTAAGATTTTCTCTCTCCTAAACTGCTGATTAGAATGAAATTCTTCTAACTCGTCTTTTGATTCGAAAAATAAAGGAGCTAAACCAGAGTTTTTATACGCTTTTTCAATTTCATCGAGAGATATCTCTTTTTCACCTAAATATATAGAATTGCCTTTCTTTAAATACAATGCAAAATCCTTAGATACTATATCCCCACCAAGAATAAGGTAATCTACTGAAAACATTTTGGCGGCATTCAAAGCTTTTCTAAACACTACCTCAGAACCATGAATATCAGAGACGAACAATATTTTTGTTTCATTTCCCATAATAGGGAATGTGAGTAAGTCTATATAAGCTTAAATTTAGATAAAATGATATTAAATTTAAATTTATTATACAGTATCTCTCAAGATTTAAATTACAATTATAATGAATTATTTAAGTTATCTCTATACAATTCTCTCATTAGATCAAATGGATTTAAATCTAATACTTTCACTTCTACAGTAGATTTAGCAACAATTTTTCCTTTTCTAAAAACTACGTGTCTTGGCATCATTGTGAATAAAAGTTCTTTAACATCTTTCAAATCAACTAAGATATAATCTTCGTTTTTATTTCCAAATTCTTTTTCTGCATTAGTAGTTATTAAATCTAACCATGAAATATCAAATGTTTTTTCTATATTCATTAGAAGCCATAAGACTTGAAGCATATCACCTACACCAGCTGGATAAAATGGGTTTTGGGTATCATCATGACCTAAGCAAACATTTATATTCTCTCTTAGTAACTCTTTTACTCTTGTGACTCCTCTAAACATCGGATAAGAATTACCCCCATTAAGATAGAAGGCTGTTAATGGTGAGCTAATTACACTTGCATTCTTTTCCTTAATCATTCTTATTAACTTTTTAGCATAATTTTCAGAATAAAAATGTAAAGCAGTTAAATGACTTAAGGCTAAATGAGTTTTAATAACTCCTAGCATATACTCACTATGTTTGGTTTTCTCATCATGCTGGTCAATATGAACGTCTATAGGCTTCTGAAGTTTATATGCTAATTCGGCTATGAAATCCATATGAAGGTAAGGGTCGTTGTCAGCCTCAGGCTTTCCTCCAATTATATCAACCATTGAGGAATATCTTACAAAATCATCTTTTGAACACTTAAATATGCCTTGCTCAGGAAATGCTACAATTTGCAAATCAATATATTCTTTCAATTCATCTTTTGCTAAAATAGCCGCTTTCACACTATTTTTAGAGCATGTATCTGCATGGACTCTTATGTGAGTTGTACCATAAAATAGTTCTATCAAAGCCACTTTCTCAATTCTTTTCTTTATCTCATTAAGTGTCATCTTATCTCTTATTTTACTCCATGTTTCTACAGCTTCTTCTAAACTCTTAGCACCTTCATTACCAATGAAGGCATTTTCTAGATGTGAATGCATATCGTAAAAGGCTGGTATTTTTATCAATATCACACCCTCTTTATAGGTATTTCATAGACTGGGATAAAGTCTGAAATTGCATTTGCAATAGATGCATAAGCACCAGAAATGCTGTTTTCTCCAACACCCCTAAATCCACCTGGAGTACTTGAAGGTGTATTAAGTAATTCTACTTCAACTTTAGGAACCTCTTTGGCTGTTGGTATTAGATAATTATAAGGTTCATTGACATTCTCGTAAAGAACCCCACCTAATGCTTGTATTATTCCTCCAATTATTTGTCCTTTTACTTTGTCCTCATCTGCAGGAACTCCTATATCAATAATTATATAATTTTCTCTTAAGTGGAAATTTGTACCATCATACTCAACTACACTTATTTGAGCACTTATTGCACCAATTGATTCTTCCGGCTCATAACATTTTATTGAGTACAACTCTTTTTCTTCTAATTCCCAAGGTGAATTATTTAATTTTTCTAAAACTCTTTTTATCCCACCAAGTTTATCAATCTTCTCTTTTAACTCCCTAGCAGCCAAAAGAGTAGCGTTCCCAGCAGTAATTACACTCCTACTAGCCCAACTACCAAACCCATTAACATCTTGTGAACCAGTATAAACAACAATTCTATCGTAATCTAATTCCCTCTTCACTATTTCTCTTAAAACATCACTTATTCCTTGACCCATGTCAACTGTAGTGGTTTTAACCTCAACTATGCCATTGCTAGTTAACCTTAATGAGACGCACTCATATCCACCAATAAATGATTTTTCTTCACCTATTAAAACTTTAGATGTAGGTGAGGCATAATGAACGTAAAGTGAAACCCCTATACCAACCTTATATTTCTTTTTATACTCATTATATCTCTCCCTTAATCTCTCTAAAACCCTTTTTACATCTCCTATATCATTATTGATTTTTCCTAAATTTTTTTCTCTAATATTGATAGGGTCAATTTTTAATCTTCTACTAACTTCATCCATAATTCGTTCTATAACAAAGAACGCTTCTGGCCTACCAAAACCTCTGAAAGCTCCTTGTGGCGGATTGTTAGAGGCAACTACTTTTACGTTAGTTTTTATTTTTATATCATACACATTCCTTAAGTTCATAAGTGTGACATACAAGGGTGAAATACCAGACCATGGTAAAGGAAAAGCACCCATATCATAAGTTATATTATCAATAATTCCCGTTATTTTTCCATTACTGTTATAATAAACAGTCACATCATGCTGTTGACCCCTGCCTTGTGATGTCATAATATGTTCTGACTTTCTTTCAATCCACTTTAAGTCTTCCCCAGTTACATAAGATAAAGCTATTACGGCTAATTCTTCCATTATAATATCTTGTTTGGCACCAAAACCTCCACCTACTCTAGGTACTTTAATTTCAATTTTTTCCTCATTCAAATCTAGCATATTTGAGACTATTTTCCTAGCTACTGTTGGTGCTTGTGTTGAAATTCGTATTATTAATCTTCCATCCTCATGAGTTACAATTACACCTCTTCCTTCTAAAGGAGCTGGGGATTGTCTATTAAATATGAGCTTTAACGAGAAAGAATTTTCACCAAATTCATACTCTCCTTGAGAAAAAGAATGTATTACATTATCTGGTTCATAGATCGGACCACTCAAATCTTCGTACTCTACTTCAACCTCCTCTTTCTTATCTTCGGCATCATACTCATCCTCTCCTATAACCATTCCTAACGGCTGACCAGTATATAATGCTCTATCTTTTGCTAAAAGTGGTATTTCTATCTCTTTTAACTTTCCCTCATTATCAAAGATTTTTGGAATAGTGAAATCTATATCTTTCCACGTATAAACCTTTCCCCTAATACTAAATTTAGCATAAGGTTTATTTGATCTTATAAAACTTACTACTTTATATTTACCCCTAATATCATCTACATAATAATATAGCATTAAATAAAATAAAGAGTATTATTATTATATCTTTTTCTTATCTTAACTAAATAATTTCTGACAAAAGAAAAAAGAGTGAATTTACTTAATTAAGTTAATCCGGGGGTATTTCTTTATACAGTAACTCTAAATCAATTCCTTTACTTAAATTTATCCTTCTGGCAATAAAGTAAATTATTACGCCTACTACAAAACTTCCTATAACAAACCCTAAAGTTATAGGATTCGGCAGACCATTAGATTCAGCAAAACCAAACACAGGATTTGTAATAGATTCGTAAGTTAAATAGACAAAATATCCAGCCTCAAATAAACCGGCTATTATCAATGATAGAACCTTATTTCTTATTCCATAAAGAACTCCAGCAATACTTACCGTAAAGAAGTAAATCATGCCTATAACTATTGCGCCATAAAGCGCGGTCGCACCACTGATTGAAACTACTGGCAATACTAAAAATGCTAATGTTAAGCCTAAATCAAATAAATGAGTATAAACTGGTGATCCGAATCTATTTAGCCTAGTGAAAATTTCTGGGAATACTCTATCAAAAGCCATTGCAAATATATATCTTGAAAAGACTATAACACCATAAGCTAATACAGCAAACTCCCATGTCATTAAACCTATTCCAATAATCCATTGCAACACTTGATTTGTGGTTAAACCCATTGCAACTGTCCAAAAGGTATAAATAAAAGCTGACGATGGATTAGTAAATAAATAATTTGTGAGAGTGTATCCACCAGCTATATACATCAATGCGAAACCTAAAGTTATCAGAATTCCAGTAACTAAAAGGGGTAATATTACTCCCATTTGGACATATTTCACCTTTTTTGTTTCTGAAGCTACTGCAGGACTTGCCTGCATCCATGGATAAGTAAATATTGCTAAAAGTGGTAATATTCCAGACAAAGAGACTAATAAATTAGGTGGAGGGACTGATGAAGAGTAATTAGGTGGAGGCATTATTCCTTCTTTCGATAAAAACGGTACAATAGCTGTACTAAAATCGGGTATATTAACAGCAATTACAATCATAGCTATTATTGTAGTAACTAGAGAGATAAGAGTACTTATAGTCACTAATGAATAACCCCATTTTGCTTTAAATATATTAAACGCTATTATTATACCAAAAATACCCGCTCCAAGTACATAAGAAGGAATAGGAGCGGTTAATGACGATGATAAGGCTACTAATGATTTTATCCCATCCATTGTACCAATAGTCCCAATTACAGTACTAACTGCAGATGAGAAGAAGTAAGCCACTAATGCAAAATATGCTGTAGACTCAATCATTAAAGCAAAGGCCATTGTAACTCCAACACTACCATGTAAGATTCTTGAGAGCCAAATATAATCACCGCCAGTTTTTGGTATCTTACCCGATAAATAAATGTATATATATGCTTGAGGTAATGTTAGAAGGAGTCCTATTAATGATGCAATCCATATTACTCCGCCAGGTGGAATATATGGCGAAATTGAAGTAAATAGTGCTATTCCAGCTGACATATTACCTAAATTTAGCATTACTGAGTCTAATGCACTTACATTTTTTACTAACCCAGAGCTTTCTCTAACAAACAAACTCCTACTCATAATAGAAAATATTTTAGGGTGATTTAAATAGATTTATGCCCATTATATAAATTCTATAATTAGATAAAAAATAATGTTTATATTACTCCATTAAGATACACCTTATATGATATTTAAAAATGCTAGGGTAATAACACCTAAAGGAATTATTGAAACAGATTTTGAGGTTGAAGAAGGAAAAATTAAGAAAATTAAGAAGGATATAGTAGGTGAAGGAAAAGACTTATCTGGTTATTATGTACTGCCTAGTGTAATTGATGGACATACGCATTTTAACTCAAGATATTTAGGGGCTAAAGAAATAATTCCCACGGCAGATGATTATAAAAGTGGTAGTGAAATAACATTAGCAGGCGGAATAACTTCTATAATAAACTTTATTGATCCTTTAAATAGAGAAGTAACAGAGGCAGTTAAAGATGAGATAGAAAAAGCTAAAAGTACTGCTGGTATTGATTATTCCTTTCATTTAATTATTAAAAGAAAAGATCAGATTAATTATTTACCAGAAATTATTAAAATGGGTATAAAAAGCATAAAAATGTTCATGGCATATAAGGGAAGTATGCAAGTTGATGATGAAACAATATATCTTGTCATGAAGAAAGCTAAAGAGTTAGGCGTAACTGTTGCAATCCATGCTGAGAACGGCGATGTTATAGAGGTCTTACACAATGAGTACAAAGATAAGAAAGATGCAATATATCATGCACTTACAAGACCAGTAGAAGTTGAGGAAGAAGCCGTTAATAGGGCTTCTATGTTAGCTTATTTAACTGGCGCTAAAACTTATATTGTTCATATTTCTTCTCCTACATCTCTAGATATAATATCTTATTGGAGAAAGAAGGGAGCTAAAATTTTCAGCGAGACTTGTCCACATTACCTTTTATTTGACGATAGTTATTATCTAAGATCAGATGGAAATAGATTTATAATGTCACCTCCATTGAGAAGAAAAGAATTAAGAGAAGAACTTGTAAGAAAACTTCACATGGTAAATACTTTAGGAAGTGATTACTCTGGTTTTATGTCTGTTTATAAGGATAAGGCATTAAGCTACATTGAAGTTCCAAATGGTGTATCTTCAACAGAATTTTTAGTCCCTACAATTATGTCTTTTCTTTTTGACAATTTAATAACACCAGAAAAAGTTGCTGAAATAACTTCTTATAACCAGATAAAACTTTATAACTTAAAAGAAAAAGGATTCGATGAAGGAAAAGATGCCGATTTTACAGTTATAAAGAGAGAAGAATGGATTGTAAAAGATTGGCACGGTAAGATGGATTACTCAATTTACGAGGGAGTAAAATTCAAAGCAAAAGTTATTCAAACTTACTTGAGAGGTGAATTAACCTTTGATGAGGATTATAAAGGTAGTAGAGGAAAATTATTGAAAAGATAAACAGTGTAGTTTTTTATAATGATAGTTTTTGATGTTAAAATAAAATCTATTCAGTAGGTTATGGCTATCTATGAATACTTTTTAATTTAATTGTTTAATTTAATGAAAGCTAGTTATAAGAATTTTTCTTAGCAATATTATGATGGCAATTAGGTCGTTATTTATCGTGTTAATAAGTGAATAAAAAACAATTAGAATAAAAGAGATAAAAAATAAACATCTTTCACGATCCCCAGCTATATCCGCCACCAGATCCCGTAGAACTTGATGTGGAGGAACTACCCATAGAAGAACCCATATTAGAGGTTGAGCTATTACTCATATTAGACGTCGAGGAACCCATCATAGAAGAGCTACCCATTGATGAATTAGACATCATTGACGAATTGTATGCTGAAGAATGATGCAAGACAATAGCACCTACTACAACAGCTACAACTACTATCGCTATTACTCCTCCTATTATTCCCGCAAGCCTCTTATTTATCTTCATCTTAATAACGTACCCTTATTTACTAAATTTAAACTTTTTCCCAAAAATTTTATTTCAATACAATTTTAGATTAGGGTAAAAACTTTTATAAAAAAGGCATCAGAATCCGCATATGAAAAGGAGAGATTTCCTAAAGGCATTATTCATCTCAACCTCACTATTAGTTATTGGCAGATTATCATTATATGAATATAATAATTATCAACATGTGCAAAACGCATTAACACCCTTCGGATCATGGTATGTAGTTCAGATAGCCGGTACTCCGGAAATTAGTGTAAATAATTATGTCTTAACTGTTGACGGTGAAGTAGAAAATCCTATTAGACTCACTTATCAAGATCTTCTTAAAATGCCTTCAATAGAGGTTAAAGACACCATACAGTGTGTTTCCGACCCTTATTTTTTAAGAGCTAACGTAGTATGGACAGGAGTACCTCTAAAGTACATAATTGATATGGTTAAACCTTCACCGAATGTAATTAAAGTTATAGGCTATGGTGCAGAGGGATATACTGCTGATCTTCCAATCTCAAAAGCAATGGAACCAAACGTAATTATTGCCTATATGGTTGATGGAAAACCCCTACCACAGGTTCATGGTTATCCAGTGAGGTTAGCTGTTCCAGGCTGGTGGGGATATACTTACGTTAAATGGTTAGTCAGACTTTACTTCACTTCTAAAAACATCTTAGGTTATTGGGAATCTAGGGGGTATCCGGACTATGCAAAGAAGTAATTTAATCGCTATTTCAGCAGTAATTCCCTTCTTCGCGTTCCTATTCCAACCAATCTGGATAATTGGTCTAGGAATTTCAATGGCTTCATCAAAAGCTTTTGACCCATATTTTAAAGATTCGATTTACACACCAAATTTTAGGAGAAAAACATCGATAGGATTACTCATTCTCTCAATCCTAGAAGGAATAACTGGATTCGGTGCTGGCC
The DNA here is from genome assembly GCF_000011205.1 of Sulfurisphaera tokodaii str. 7. NCBI lineage: Archaea > Thermoproteati > Thermoproteota > Thermoprotei > Sulfolobales > Sulfolobaceae > Sulfurisphaera > Sulfurisphaera tokodaii. The sequence goes on along the minus strand of NC_003106.2, from coordinate 992,063 downwards.
CTACAACCTCAAACTTTATAACTGAAATAACGTTAGGCTTACTCAATAGAGGAATTTCACTAGAATTACACTTAGCATTAATAACACCATTAGCGTTATTCTTTATGATACACACAGTTTCTGGTCTCGGTTCTATTCTTTTATCAAAAGGTGTAAAAAACCTAATATTATATAAATATGTTATCCCTATCATTTGGTTAGCTATGTACCTTATTGCAGTTTACTTAGATTTAAGCTATTTTATAGCGTAGTCGTAAGGTTAGTATATCCCTATTTTTGAAACTAACTCTAACTTTATTACTCTCAACTTTCACAACTCTTGGAACCCTATTTAACTCAAGAAGATCTAAACTTTCAGCAGACAAAACTTCAAAGGGTAAAACTATTTCGCACTCATCTCTTACATTCTCTACATCATAAAGCCTAAAAATTAAACTATCATCATCTTCAGCGATCTTAACAGCCTCTAAAATCAAATTGTTAATTTTTACAAAACTCTTTTCTTTTTCAGCACTTTTACCCCTAACAATCTTTATCGGGATATTCAATTCATAAGCTCTTTTAATAACCTCAGCCTTACGCCAATCACCTATATGTGGGTAAAGAGAATAAGTAAATGTGACTTCCTCCAGATCTGTTGTTGGATCTGGGTACAAGGGAGTTTTAGTCAAACTTAGACCTACCGAAGTCCCGCGTAAAGAAACACCATACTTACCCTCACTTAGTAATGCAACACCATAATTTCCTTCAGACAGATCCACAAACTTCTGAATAGGAACTTCAAATCTTGCCATATCCCAACTAGTATTTTGCCAAGTAAACCTTTCAATTACTCCAAAAGGAATATCAGAGATCGCTTTATCAGTATTAACGTCAAAATTAAACCACGCTTTTAAAAGTAACTCTCTATCCCTCATTCTTAACGTAGTAATAAAATCAATTCTTCTATGGTCTGGATAAATTCTTACAATCTGATAAACCTCTGAGTTTCTAAATTTGTACGTATATTTCACATTTACAACAGTATCCTCTATAACAGTTGAAGAACTTGCCTTAACCACAAAATTAGTTTCCTCATAACCTTTCTCAATATCCCAAGCGTCTGCCCATCCTGGAATATTTTCATAAAATGTAAGTACATTACTTGGCCCCTTCAATACTTCTCTCTTAGCTTCCTTATCATACAGCGAAAGTAGTTTCCCTTCTTTACCTAACTTTAATACAAAGAACTTATTTTCGATCTGATAGTAATCTTCAAACTCTTTTACATTAACCTTTTCCTTTACCTCTTCTGGTTTAAACGCAGTGAAACCTATTGAAGGGACTTTAACCTTGTAAAACTTGCCATTAATCTCAACATATTCCTCCCTATCCCAATTGAGAGAATTAAACAAATAGATTTCTTCACCCTGAGAGCCTAGAAGCTTAAGCATTGCCTCCTTTGCAATATTTTCAGCTTCTTCAATCACTTTTTCTAACTCTTCATATGCCACCTTATATACATCTTTAATTGCCGAACCGGGTAGAACATCATGAAATTGATTCTTCAATACAATCTTCCATAATCTCCTAAACCTTTCCTTATCATAATTGCCAGCTAAAGAAGACCATAATTCAGCCTCTCTTAGACTAACCTCAGCTTTCCTATTAAGTAACTTCATTTTAGAGTGAGAAGTAAAGACACCCCTATGAGTTTCTAAATACAGTTCACCTTTCCACTCATCAATGGGATTAACCTTTATCTCCTCAAACTTCACACTAGGTAGGATTGGAAGTAAATCTATAGCTTCAGCCCTAATTAGCATTTCCTCATTTGGTCCCCCTCCTCCGTCACCGTAACCAAAAGAGTAAAGTACAGGCTGATCCTTTTCCCTCCAGTTCTTGTATTGCTCTAAAACACTAGAGACAGAGAAATCAGAATTATAACCGCCTTTACCATTTCCAAAAGCTATTGAAGGCAAATAATCGTTATTTGGTGTAACCCATTTGAACACATTATATGGGAATTTATTAGTATCATTCCAGAAAACTTTATGAGTAGCGAAAAGCTCGATACCGCCTAACTTAGCAATTTGTGGTAAAGAGGCAGAAAAACCAAAGGTATCTGGTAACCATAAAATTTTAGCAATTTTATCGAAATTTTCTAAGTAAAATCTCTGGGAGTACAGTAGTTGTCTAGCTAATGATTCCCCAGAAATCATGTTGGTATCGGATTCAACATAAAATGCACCTAGCTCCCACTTATTCTCTTTCACTTTCACCTTTATCTTTTCAAACAGTTCAGGATAAATTTCCTTAACCCATTCATAATAAAGGGCAGAACTCTGGATAAAACGGAAATTATACTTATCAAGAAGTGTTAAAACAGTCGAAAAAGTTCTTATAACCTTTCTTTTAGTTTCATCAAATGGCCAAAGCCAAGCTGTATCAATATGCGCATGCCCAATCCCTATTAAAACACCTCTTTTACCATATTTCTCCTTAAGTTTCAATAATTCCTCCTTCAAAACCTCCAGTCCTTTCTTATATTTCTCTCTATTCTTATCTTCCTCCATTCTATATTCCAACTCTTTATAGATTCTGCTAAGGTCTAATGACGTTTTAGCCAGTTTAGAGATTATAAACAACTGATCATTTGAAATAGTCTCAAAATAAGCCTCCTTCAAAGCCTTTGTTAGTGCGTAAATTAAATCATTTCTTAATTCTTCATCCTCTACGCTTTTTATCAAATCCAGAACTTGTGTTCCGTATATGTAAAGTCTGTATGCATTAAAATCAAGCTCTGCATAATACGGAATTCCGGGAGATGGATGAACCTTTTCTCCAAAATCCTTATACTCACTCATCTCAACACTTATCTTATGCTTACCTACTGGTAAAGGAATAATTACATGATACTTATCCAGCTCAAAATAAGGTTCCCCATCAATTTTTATGAGACCAGAACCTTCATGATCTAAAATTATCAGATAAGAGTTTTCCTTTCCCTCGATTTCTAAATTAATCCAGTTTAGTCTTTTCACATTTACGAAAGAATTACCGTAAATAAGCGTTAGCCTAGCTTCGAGTTCGTTTAGAGTTCTCATAAACTAACTTGTGAAAAGAAAGTTAAAAATCAAATGGGAACTTTTCTAACCTATAAGCCATATCCCAGAACATATACTCGAACATTGACGTAATCCTAAAATGTCTCTTAACAGCCTCTTTTTCTTCCTTAGTTAAATTAAACGAATTAACTAGATTTATTACAGCTCTTACTCCCTTCTCATATTCCTCACCGCCGTAAGTCTCTATCCAACGTTTATACAAAGGATTTGGAGAACCCTTCTTTAATAATTCCTTCCCAACTTCCATATATATCCAATAACATGGAAGAACAGCACTAACACCTTCATAAAATGGTCTCGAATAAACTACTGAAAGTAAGTATGATGTATAAAGAAGATTCGTGGGAGATGGCTTAACCCTACTAACATCAACATTCCATAAAGAGATAAAATACTCATGAAGGCTCCTTTCTACTCTTAATACATCACTAACATGAGTAGCGAAAAGGACTGAATCATCTTGCTTTTCTGCCTTAGCAGATAGTATAGCTAATGCCCTACTAAACTCTCTTAAATACAAAAAGTCTTGCAGGATATAATATTTAAATTTCTCTTCCTCTAATGTCCCATCAGTTAACCCCTTAATGAATGGATGTGATAGTATCGAAGAATAAATATCTGAAATCGAGCCCCAAAGTTCGTCTGATAGCATAAAATAAAATAGTAGAAGGAGATAAAAAATAAATCATTCTGCTATTCTTACAGCAGCAGTCCTAAACTTATAATTCTTAGTCCATAAGGCAACTATTAGAGCTAAGGTCATCATAGTCACTCCGAATATTGCAATATAATTAAATGCTGTTGCAGAAGGTAAGAATCCCATAACATAAATTTGGTTATTAAACATCATCACAATAGGATCTTGATAAGTCTGCATAAATACTGTAGCAACTACTGGTCCTATTGAACCACCTATAGTCCTTAATAACGTATTCATTCCCATTCCAGTAGTCCTATATTGATCTGGTAAAGATAATGCAACCATGTTAACTAGTGGTACAATAAATGCAACTAAACCTACAGAAGAAATAAAACCATCAAGCAAAACCTCATCTGGTGTACTCCTAAAAGTCAGCAATAGTAGATAGGAAAGGTCTGTTAAAACACCACCTAGTATCATTATAGGTTTAGGACCGATTCTTGGCATTAATCTCCCTAAAATAGGGCCGAAAATTATCATCCCTAAAGCTACTGGAGACATCAATAGACCAGATTGAATAATTGAAAGACCCAAACCATACGGTTTAGGTAGTTGAGAATAATAGACTAGGAAAATGAAATTAGCAAACATACCAATACCGGATATTAAACCAACAATATTAGCAACAGCAAAGTTTCTTATTTTAAATAACTCCAATTTCATTAAAGGTTCTACTGCAACCCTCTCATAAGCAATAAAAGCCCCATATAAGATTAAACCTACAATCAACATCCATAAATTATCTAAAGCGGCCCAGCCTAAAGTTGGTCCCTCAGTTATATAAACTAAAACTAAAGTAGTTGCCAAACCTATTAAAGTAGCTCCTATATAATCAACTCTCTCCTTTAACCTTGTCCCAGTATGAGGTAAATATTTCAAAGAGATAAAGAAAACTATGAGGGAGAGTATTGCCGCAGTATGAAAGGCATAAGGCCAACCTAAATCCTCAACAATGTAAGAACCTATAAGTAAACCTAATGCCGGACCAATACCAATTGTTGCACTTAATATTGATTGGGCAAAGGCAACTCTTTCTTTTGGATAAATATCAGTAATAATCGCTATTGCTATAGGAAACATCGAGAAACCAACTCCTTGAATTGCTCTAGCCGCAATTAAAACCCAAATATTTGGTGAAAAACCAGCTAATGCTACAGCTATAATATAGAATACAATAGCTATTATATACATTCTGGTCTTACCGTAAGTGTCTGCTAGCTTACCCATTAATGGTGAAGTTGCTGCTGCAACTAGCAAATATGCTGAAGTTATCCAGCCAGCTAAAGTTGAAGAAATTGAGAAATCTGACTCAATAGTAGGTAAAGCCGGAATAACCATTGTTTCTACGTAGTTAACAATCAAAAGCATTGCAGATAAGATGAGTAGTGTCTTACTTTTATAATCCATGGATAAAGGGAAAGACAAGCTACCTATTAAATTTTTCGATATATCTATTTCACCGTAATAGTAAGAAACCCATTAATATTACCATAATACGCATTTATGATTATCTCTCCTAATCCAACATTAAAAGCTGGAGATGGAGACTTAATAACAACAATTTCCCACTCACCACTCTTTATCCAGGTAGAGTTTGAAAGCCAAAGAATACCATTTCCGTCATGGATAGCGTTAACAGAGAATAACCTAAAGAATGGTTTAACCTCACTTAAGGGACCTTGGTAAGATACATTCAAAACCATCATATAAACTTCATTAGACTCGGTGTAAACATGAAGTACTTCAACCTTTAAGCCGTTATAGTAAGAAGAAAAAGCATAATGAAATACCAAAGCTGATGAGAGTATTAGCAAGAAAAGGACAGATAGGGGCTTCACAACTTCCTTATTTATCTTCATCTTCTCATCTACACTACCGTCTAAGTAATTAAGAAATGGTATATACATTACATAATTCCATAACATTCTATACATAAAGAGCATTACAAAATATATACCACCTAAGTAATTTGAAATCTTCCCTTTTAAATAAAGATAGAAAAACGTAGAAAAGATAAGAAGTTGTGATACTAAGAAGAAATATTTATACTCAAAAAACACGCCTATTACTGAAAATATATCAAAACCAAAACCAATTTGTAACAAATTATCAAACACCGGGGTAGCTATGTCATGAAAATAGTAAACTGGCGAGGAAATAATAAAATAGAGGTTTAAGGAGATAAAAGTCATAACTCCCGATAATAGAAATTGACAGATATTTTTTCTTTCACTATGTAACTGTATAAGATAAAAAGGTAGGAAAATTAATGGATCTTGCTTAAACGAAACTGATAAGCCGTAAAAGAAACCCTTAACCCACTCACTGCTCGATATGAAAGATAAAATAAGAAAAGTAATCCAGATAATATCATCAATACCCCCAGAAGAATAAAGCAAGTAGTAAATATTAAATAGATAAGAGGAGATAAATAGAAGAAAAGTTGTTTTATCAAGTCTATACCAAAGTATAAAGGGTAAGAGAACATAGAAGAAAAGAATAATATAATTAGGATTAAAGTGGAAAATAACAGCTGGAATATAAAGCAAAAAGGACAGTGAAGGGTAATTTAAATTTGTCACAATACCTCCAGTTGTATAAGGAGTACCATAAATCTCAGCAGAAAGATTATAAATTTGATAAACATTACTTGTAACTGACGGTATGTAAGGATTTAAACCGTGAAGAAATTGATAGGCAGAATAATAATCAATCATTAATTCATCAGTACCGAAAGGTTTTGCTACTCTAGATGAAACAGCAACTAAAACAACTGCAATAAGTGAAGCAATATCAAGTCGTCTTAACAATAATCCAGCTAGAAAAATTAAATATAAGATTAGAAGAAGGTACAAGTTGTGGAAAAAATACCAATATTCAATGGGAACTAAGAACAATTCAGTGTAAATAGTTAATTTCACAAATCTGGAATCACCTTTAAAGAAAAGAAGAATACCAGCTAGAGAAAGTAGAATAACTATTAGAATATCACTCCATAACGTAGGATAATAAAATAAAGAGAAGAGAGCCATAGAAGCCCAAATTAAGATTTCAGAAAGATTTGAAGTCAACGGCGAAATATACCGCTTTTCCATGCTATAACAACTTTCAACTCAACTTATTTTAAATCTTTTCATAACTACTAAATCAAGAATTAAAAACTTGATAGTAATATTGAAAGTGTACTAGTAAATAAACCGGTAAATACACAAGTGTCCTTCAATTAAATACTATAAAATCTTCTACTAATTGATTGTAAACAAAATAGATCTTAAAAAATAAAACAGAGTATCACATAAATTAATATTACTCCTCAAATCTTCCGCTTAAGAGATAGCCCAAAAAAGCAAAGTTTTTCTTCAGATAAAAATTGAATGTGATATTAACAGAATTCAGTAAAAAATTTAATAAAGAATAAATAAAATTAAATAATATTTCATCTCTGTTTAAATTTCAGAATATTAATAAATAGTATATATTACAATTCAAAACTATTTTCAAATTTACCTTATAATTTTTAGTTACGATGTATAATTTATATAGTAATAGTAGTACGGTATATAGTATTTCTCTCCACTAATGCAATAAGGTATACTAGAGTTCATTAGATATACGTAATAAGTGTTTGAGGAAAGATCCGTTATGGAGATTGTTGATGCAAAGTAAGTGTAAGAATTTGTAAATGCAACAATCCCCACATAAGGTGAGACTACTGCCAAAGCTAATGACAACCATGAAGGAATAGTCTCACCCAACAACTCAGCAATCTTAATAATTAAGCTAATGGGAACACTATAAGTAGCAAAACCATTAGAAGTATAAATTGAAACTGAAGTATACGCATTGGTAATTGTAGTAGGATTTACACTAAATATGAAGGTTAGGTTGTTTGAAAAATACTCACTAGGGGGAACGTTGGGAGTTGTTGTATTATATAATCCCGGTAAATAGCCCGATCCAGAACTTACAACTTCTAACCCTGTCAGAAATACTTCATCACAATAACCATAAAATTGTGGAGGAGCACAAGGGGCAGCTGGACAATAGTAATACACGCTATAATTTGCAAAAGCAATCTGACCCATAGTATAAATCTCCAAAAAATTAGTATTTTCACTTTTACCATAATCTCCTTTTCCACAGACTACTAGATTGCTAGCACTTGTGGTTATTGAGAACCCTGAAATAGTTATTGGGTATCCTAGTACTAGAACTCCAAATTTGAATTGTATTCCGGATGCTTGTGAATATCCTTCCTTAAGTAGTAGAGTGCCTGCGTAGTCTTTGTAGTCTGTATCAGTCATGTAGACTACTGATAGTGGTATTATTCCTAAGCTTTTATTTGATGGGTAGAACCATACTTTGTTTAGGTAGAATATTAGGTTTATTCCTTCTACTTGTTCTTGGGGTACTGTTGTTGTAGTAGTAGTTGGGTCTTTTCTTTTTATCGTAATTTTCCTTGGTTTAATGAATAGTTTTGTTACTGTTTTCCCTATTCCGTGTGTTATGTTGTATGGTGAGATTGTTATTGTGAATGGTTGTATGTACGCTATTGTCTGGTTTCCCTCGTTTATTGTGTATGATGCGAATCCCAGTAGTGATGGGGAGATGTTATAGCCGTAGTGTTTTATCCAATGCTCTGCTATTATGGTTAAGCTGCTTAAGGGTATTTTCACGTAACCAGTATCATTTTCAACCAGTATTCTCCTAATTACGGTACCATTTGATGTTGGGTAGAATGCGAAAATGCTTACAGAAACGTTTTGTAATAGTGTTAATTTATTATGGGAGTATTTGAAGAATATTACATTTATAGCCTTAGGATCAGTATACTTAACGTAGAGTGTGTATATAGTATTGTAATTGTTGACTATAACAATTGTTAATATTATAATAAAAATTAGTATCAAAGAAGAAACCATAACAATTTTAGTTCTCCTAACCATTTTCTCTAAATGATTTAGTTAATATAGTGATTATATAAATTTTTCTAGTAAATAACTATAATGTAACAATTTCAAAAACTAAATATGATAAATAATGTATAATTGATAAAACTGATTTACTCCTTCTCACTAAACCTAAAAACCACTTCCTTAAAAATAAATCAATCTATATTAGTAAGTGTTTCCTCTAGTTTAACTATATAATTCACAAGGTTACATATATTATCGGAGTAAATTAGCATTCCCAACAAGAGCATTTGGAAGATAAGCTTGTAAAGAGAAAGACAGACTTAATATCCCTATATACGTTTAAAATATTAGGAATAGAATTTACAGTTTAATGCTTACACTATCTCAACATTCATCTCTTTTCTTTAGTGCTTCATTTTCCTTAAATGTCAAACTCATTGATTTTACTTACATTCAAGCGTTAATTTAAAAGCTAGTTTCACTTTGCTTTAATAAAAACCGGATCAGTTAAAAGAAGAAGAGTTATGCATACATATCACAAGACTTTCTCTTCCTTAACCAACTTTGAACATTGTTGCTGAAGGTATTACTAGGAGGGAGATTAAGAATACTGAAGCTGGAGAAATATTTATCCAAATGAATAGGGCTATTAAGGGAGAAGATATTGACAATAATGTAGATACGGAATCTATTAATGACATGGATAAATTAACTGTCTTCATCTTAGAAATAAGGCTTATCTCTGGTACATTATCCACAGCTAATATTAACCTTCCTACAAAGTTTATTAGTATTATAAAGATTACTGTGGATCTCACAAAGAAAAGCTATGCCTTGATAGAGTGATCTTAGCCATTAAATACACACTAAGTAATGTTAAGGACTAGTAGTTAACGTATAATTAACAAGGAGGTTATAATTTAAACAATAAAGAATAGTTTTACTATATTGTATTATTTGTGTGTAGAATTATGTTAATTCTAGGAAAGCTACAACTCGTAATGAACCTCTGAACGACTTGTTTTTCCTAATCAAATTCTTTCTACAAAGATTTGAAAAGAGAAATTAGCTTCTTCCTTACTGTTCAAAACCTTTAATCCTAAGCCATTATGATAAGCATCTGGTGCTCCACTCATCGGTTCTATTGCTAAAGCGCCTTTAACTCCAGTATAAACTTGAACAAAAGGCATATTTTCTCTCTTAATCAAAATAGAAGAATAAGAAGATTTAAGCTGTATATCTCCATTTATTAGAAAACAATCGTCATATTCTCTATGTTCAAATTTAGAAGAGACAAGATCCCCAGTAGGAATCTTATCCTTCATAACGCATTGCTTAACATCTGTTGATGCAAAAATCTCCCAATCATTTGAAATTATAAAATAAGGATGGGCACCAACTGTAAGAGGTGCTCTTCTTTCACCAGTATTAGTAACTGAGATTGTAACGGATAGTGTATTTTCATCTACCTTATAATTTACCTTACAGAGGAGTGTTGAAGGATAACCATCATGTTTCAATAAGTACTGTAAAGTTAAAGAATCATCTTTCTTATCAACTACTTCAAATGCTCCATCTAATACTAAACCATGAATAGCATTCCCTTCCTTATTTTTAGGTAGAGAATATTTGATACCATCAAATTCATACTCACCATCCTTAACTCTATTCGCATACGGTATTAGAAGTGCCATTCCACCTCTTGTGGGTTTATAGAGGTTTCCCCTTAAAATGACGTCTTTTCCATTTACTGTGAAGGAATATAAATAACCTCCTCTTAGTAAAATTTCAGCCTCAGTATTTCCTTTTCTTATTTTCATATGCAATAATAAGATTGGATACATAAAAAGTAAGTGATGATGAGCACCCAACCTCCTGAATGGTGAGGAAGGCTAGATTAACTGATTAAGGTGAAAGATTAGTTATCTCTTCGATAATTTTTCTAAAGAATTCTTCATGTTCCATTTTTCTGTATCTACTACTCCTTAAATGGTTATAAAATTCTTCAGTCTCTATCATTAGCCTACCACATATTGGACATCTGCTTTTAGTTTCTACCAGAATCCTCTCTAAGTAGGGGTAAATCACTTGCTTTCTAAACTGCATTTCAATATTTTTTAAGTTTGTGTTGTTTTCCTCTCTTTTCTCAAGCGATCTCAAATATTCTCTTATAGCTTTTATCCCTCCAGCTTCTATTTTCTTTAACGTTCTTTCGTAGTTCTCTAGCTCTTCTCTGGCATAATGAATGCCTAATGACGCTAAAAATTCTAATTCTTCTTTACTAATTACAAGTCTAAGGACTAAACCGTGAAGGGCATCTTTTTGACTATAGTAACTGGCACTACCGAATTGAGTATTAATTACCCACTTTAAACCGTATATGCTATGGTAAACAAATATAGTTGTATTTCCTCTTTGTAGAGTTCTAGGTGCTACATGTTCAAAACCTATCATCATGAGGGCTTTAAAAAGCGAGACCATGAGATAAATAAGATCAGAAGTTATTAATTTTTACTTGACCTAAATTTTTACCCTTTGATAGCAGGAAAGGAGAATCAAGATATGTCGAGAACTATAATATTCTTTAGAGCTAGTGTAATCCTTATAAAGGATATAGTTTAATATTATTGAGACTCTGAAAGATGCATTAAGAGATATTTGATATTATTAAGTGAGACAATAGATAGATATAATGTTTTTTATAGTAAATGCTAAGGGAAAAATAACATTCAAGAATCAAAATATGTCTTGTTACTTCAGTCATTAGTTCACTTTCGGTACCTTAACTTATCCTTTGCAACTAATATGAAAAAGACTATAAATTAATTAAGTTAGCTAGTCTTTATAAAGAGAAGATATTAAACTAGTACTCTTACCTACCGAGTAAAATTTATAATTAGTTATAATGCGATTTTATTCTATGTTTACCTTGAGGTAAAATAGGCTTTTTTATTCAATTTAGGAGCGTGCCATTATCCATATCATAAATAGAGTTAGGGTTTAGAGGTTTTCTTATTATAACTTCAATAACCTTTAAACTCGTAAATCCAGGATAATTTATAAACCCCGTCTCTGGAATAGTTATATGGTTAATTTCATATATATCGCTAGGAAGATCTTTTAGTATCGTTTTTGGAATGGAGGAAATTCTGTATTTTACTTCATATTTTAATCCCAGGAGCACTTTAGCGCAAATAGGATCGTTAGTCAGCAAATTAGTCCAATAAGTCCCTCTGGGATTAGTTGATTTCACATAACCATTACTTCTTATGAAACTAAACTCATTATCCCCTATATATCTTTGAAGAGTTATAGAATCCCAATCAATTATTGAACTGGGCTCGCAAGCTCCCAGAGACATACAGTATACTAGAAATAGAATGATAAATAAAATTTACGTTTTCTGCTTTGTTAAATTCTTTTTTAGATGTTAAGCCCATTAATTTTTTCCTACATTAAAGAATTGATTTAAAAGTAAGTTCCAAGTAGGCTTTAATAAAAACTGAAACAAAATACAACGCTTTTTCAGATTTTTTCTAATTTCATTATCTGGGTTTTAAGGTATTTTGAGATTGCATTAATATTATCATAAATAACGGTCAAGTTTGCACTAGACAATTCGTTCAAAGTATTAATTCCTTTAAGTTCCATTATGGTCTCCTTTTCCTTATTTTTAACGTCATTAAGAATTTCGCTTTCCTTTAATTTAGTGGCAAGCTCTTTTATCTTATCCACATATTCCATAATTTCTCCTATTTCCCTTACTATTTTAACATAAGTTGAAAGGACATCCAGGTTTTTTGAAATAATAGCCTCAGTCTCATCTATCATCCGCACGAGAAAATCTGTTATCTCTTTTAACGTAATTTCTTCAATTTCTTCAAAAATTTCTATCACATGAGCATCTATCCCCTTTAACCTTTCTAAAGAACTGAAATTCCCTTTTTTAACTTCATCAGAAATGGATTTAAGATCTTTCACGCTTAATCTGAGTAGCGTAACAAGTGAACTTTTTATGAGGAATTCTAAAGACTTTCCTTTAAATCTTATATCATCCATTAATAAGACAGTATAATATAAATCTGAACTACGTCCGAATGCTATTGAAGCCCTATTACTACCAAAAGGATAAATATTAATATTGATGTAATCATAGCCCCTTTTAGGCAATATACTCTCAACAATCTTAAAGGCATCCCTAATTATTTCCTCGTAATCTTCAACACTTTCCATGTAATATAGTAATCTAAATCTCAAATTTATACCTTTTGCGTATATCGAGATTATCAGTGTTGATTAGAAACTGCACTTCATGAACAAGTTTAACAAGAAATTATTATAAGATTCACTCGTTTCTTTACTTACTAGAAATAATTGTTCAATTTCACAATACTAAAATTGAGATAAACCTATGAAAACAGAACCGAAGAAGTATCTGAATAGTTTGCTTTATTGAAATAAAAACAATGGAAAAACTTAAGAGTTTTGGGCTATTCCAAATGAAATTTCCTTTTGGTTAAAAGGAAGGGAGCGTATTACTTTCAATTTTTAGTGAGAGCAATAAAACCTTTATTTCAAGTGTAGTTTACGTCTTTTCATTCTCTTTCTAAAGCTCCAAGTAATATTTTGTTCAGTTAACTCCGACTTAACTTGTCACTTTGACGGGTTTTTTATTTAACGCAAAACTTTAACTGGAAAGACGTAAAAACCTTTACCCCAAATAGATTAAGGGAGACTTATACTTCAACTGGAGAACAAATAACAAGAGAGATTATTTGAAAAAGATGGAGAAACAAAAGAAAATATGAGATAATGACTATAAGTGAAGACATATTCAATTTTACTCTTCTTTTCATAGTTTAATCCCTAAAATTTAAGGTAAGAAGAGTCTAGAGATAGCTTGATGAGAGAAAAATATTGTAACTGATATTTTCTCTTCAATTTTTTTATCATATGCTTAACTTTAAAAGAGATAAAATGTAACATAACCCATGGACTACTACTTGTCAAACATTTCGAAAGTGGAAAAACAGAAGGTACCAATTAAGGGTTCTAAGGGAGCTTACATCCAATGGTTAGTTACTAAAAATGAAGGGGCACACTACGCTGTAAGAAGATTTACTTTAGAGCCCAATGGAGTGATTCCTATGCATACACACAAATATCAAGAGACAGTAGTTATAGTAAAAGGAAAATGTAAAGTATGTGTTGCCGATAAAACTTACGAATTGAAAGATGGAGATTATATTTTTATTGATGGAGGAGTTAAACATGCTTTTGTAAATTACGATAAAGAGTTAGAGTTCTTTTGCATAATTGATTACCCAGACGATATGAGTATACAAACGATTGATGAGAAATGTGACTGAGAAAGGAAGGAAAGTAGTTAAGATTTTATTTTACCAAAAAATGGGGGTTAAGGTGGCGGAAAGCCTCGCCAGCGGGGATGGATAGCCCCCTTATAAAGTTTAAATATCATCTCTTTTAATTTTCTCCTAATGGCTAGGAGGGTTAAAGCGATCAGAGCTACTGTTTCCATGAAGGTCGCCCTATCTGAACCCCTCCTAGCCCTTGTGAATAACTACGTTAAGGCACTCCGTTTCACCCTATTCTGGCTAAAGGAGAATGTTCCAAATCCAGAAGAGAAGGGTGTGTTAGGGAGAATCCACGAGGAGTTATACGAGAGGTTAAGAGGGGAATACAATCTACCATCAAAGGTTGCTGAGGACTGTTATAGGGATGCACTCTCAGTATACAAGGGTTGGTATAATAATCCTAAAAAGGGACGTTTTCCAAGAGTATATAAGCCCACTGTATGGTTAACTCCTAAAGCAAGTTATAATGTGGACTTAGATAACATGACTGTTAGGATTTCTGGTGTTGGTGAACTTCAAATTCTGGGTTATCCTAGAAACATTAAGGAGTATATGAACTGGAAGATGAAGGAGGCAAGGTTAGTAGTCAAGGGTGATAAGGCTTTTCTCAAGGTTGTTTTTGAGAAACCGTTGGAGAAAGTTGAACCTAGGGAAAGTGTTGCTGTTGATATTAATATGGGTGAAATAGTTGTTGGCAAGGATGATACTCATTATGTTAGGATTCCAACTCGTTTGTACGAGGTTCACCACTTGAAGTCTTTAGCTGAGAGATTGCAGAAGAAATACCCAAGGAGATGGAAGGAGAATAAGGGGATCTTGTATAGAATTCGTTCTTTTCATCAAAAGGCTAGGCGTATTATGGAGGATTTTGCTAGAAAAGTGGGGAAGTGGGTTGTTGAGGTTGCTAGAGATTTTGGTGCTAATGTTATTAAGTTGGAGAACCTTGAGAACCTCATCAAGAACGTAGATAAACTACCTAAAGAGTTTCGTGACAAACTTTATCTAATGCAGTATCGTAGGATTCAGTACTGGATTGAGTGGCAGGCTAGGAAGCACGGTATTCTAGTTCAATACGTTAATCCCAAATATTCTTCCGTCTCTTGCCCTAAGTGTGGTAATAAAATGGTTGAGGTTTCTTATCGTTGGTTTAAGTGTATTTGTGGTTATGAGAATGATAGGGATGTTATTGCTATAGTTAATTTGAATGGGAGGGGGTCTCTGACCCTCTCGTCTGCCCACCAAATGAGGGATGTAAACCCGAATCAATGGTGGGAGCGATGAACCCTCTGGGAGGGAACCATCGCCCTTCCAGGGCGGTGAGAAAGTCAGATCTAAGACATGAAGATCAAGAAAGACGTAATGGTAAGAGAGAATTTTTGAGGTACCCTATGCTCTGTCTCTTCGTGATTTTAGTCGTATCTCCGCAATACTGACTGAGGTAATAAAGAGAAAAGTAGAGAAAAGATACAATAATATTACTACAATTCAAGAATATTCAGCTAAATTATTTCACTAACTTTTAATCATAGAATTATTTTCGAAGTGATGAATTTGTAGATAAATTACTTAGATTTATAAGTGAATAGATTAAAAATAGATATATAAGATAACCTATTAGTTAAATATGTGTTGAAATAAAGATCGTAGAATGAAAACACTAATTAATCAATCTCATAAAGTGATTTAATAGTGTAAATAGTTAAGAAAATAAATTAGTATTCAAAATCATCTTAGGGAGGTGAAAAGGTGGATAAAGACAGAGTGAAAGTAATAAGCAAGTATAGCAATGTAACTGCATTTTTAGCTCTAGTAGCAATATTTCTACTAGCAATGTTTCCATTATCGATGTACCTACTAGCCGCTTACATGGCTATTGAAGGGCTCGATTTGGTCGAGTTTAGCATTTTTGGTTTCGAGCTTTCAATGGATTTTGATACTTCTACTACTATGGCAGGAATGTTTTTTGGAGGAGCAGGAGCATTTGGTGGTCTTGCCGCTGTAGCTCACTATATGGGTTATAACACGCTAGCATTAGTACTTCTAATTGTAGGCATAGGGCTTGCATTCACCGGTCTAGGCTTCGGTTAGGTGATAAAATTGAATAAAAAAAAGTCAGCATTTTTCTTTTATCTCCTTTCCATATTGAGTTCTATCTTTTCATTTTTTACATATAAAATCAATCCTTTTTTAGCGCGAATAATCCTTTTTATGGGTATCGGATTTGTAAGCATAGGAATATTTTTCACAGTCCTTACTATAATAGTCCTTCTTAAAGCCCCTTTTAAAGGGGGTTTACAGAAGTCTGTGCAAGAATCGAAATCATATAGTAAAAACGTTTATAATCCTTTTATTTCAATCGTGAAAATGTCTTTGCTTCTCTCTTTCTCATTAATACTTTTTTCATTTTTTATTTTTGCTTGTTTTGTTTGGATTCTTCACATAACTTCTATTACCCCTATGGATTTATTTGTTTCGATTGCCTTAAACTTCTTATTTCAGATTTTATTTTCAATGATAGTATTGTCTAGGGTTAATTTATTTAAAGAGGTTAAACCTGGAGAAGTTAAAATTATTAGGGTTCCTAAATTTGGGCATAATGGTTTGACTACGGGTGTTCTTGCATTATCACATCGTTCACCTTTTAAGGAAATAATATTTATATCTGATACTGTAGATGAATCGCTTGTAAAGATAGTTGAGGCGCATGAGTTAGCCCATGCAAAGGAATATCATCCAATTTTACTTCAATTAGCAGGAATATTGCTAGTATCTATTATTGACTCTTTAATATTTTTTACAGCTTTTTCATATATTATTCCTCTCGTAAATATTACTATACTTCTTGTAATTAAAACACTTTTAGTAGTGTTGTCTATAGGAGTTGCAAGTCTCCTCTTCTTGAGGGTTGCGGAATCGAGGGCTGACGCTTTCGCATTTAAGATAATTGGTGAAAAAGCGTATGAGAATTTACTGGAGATACTTAGAATAAAATATGGTAAAAATATAAAGAGTACTGAGGAAGCCCCTCTATTTAGTAGAATTACTCACACCTCATCAAGGAATGCTTTAAAAACTGGAGATCCTTTATCCTCCTTAGGCTTTTGGGAGTTTCCAACAATCCTCTCTTTTGTAGCAGCAACAATTACAATAATGCGTACAAACTCAATTATTATAATAGAACTCTTCCCTTTCCTTTATATAGGTATTCTTGTAATATTATTTCTAGTAGGGCTAGTTTTCTTACCCGTTGTGAAGAAGTACTATGGAATGACTGAAAGGGGAAGTATGAACTTCTCCTTCCTACTTGCCGGACTTTATATAATTTCAAGTATGAGTGCACTAAATGGCTACCCTAACATATACTTAATTATTTTACTATTCTTAGTTGGGATAGCTTTAACATATATGATTGCTAGAGTGTTTCTAAAATCTAAAAAGGTTATTATATACACTTTCCTAATATATCTAGGCATAAACGTTCTCATTAGCGTAGTCAGAATATTTCTATATGGTGTATAAAATTGTTAAAAGAATTTAATTGGAAGGATATAGTAAAAATTTACCTTACATTTTGGTTAGGCCTCTTTGGAGGAGGCTTAATAGATTACTTCAAAGGTTTCTCTAAACCAGGTGTGCCAATACCTCTTCCCATACCTGACTACGGACTTTTCTTGAAGATTATAGAGGTGAACTTTACATTTGCAATAATACTATTCCTTCTTGGTATTAGTAAGGTAATTCAGAGGATAGTAATTTTGGTCTTATCTTTTGTTATAGGCGAAATAGTGTTTACCTCTGGTTTTATAATAGGCTTAATTGGTATTCTTCCTCACGGTATATTGGAGCTTTTGGGTTTTTGCTTCATTGCTTATGCAGGAGAGAATTTTAGACATAGAAACAAAGTAATAAAGCTTCTTTTTATAGGCTTTATCATGTTGATAATTGCGGCTTTCATAGAGTCATCCTTAACCATTTACATACTTGAACATACATTATCCAAGTAGTTTTACACCCTGAAGTACTTATGAATAATGATAAAAATATTTTGTCTATCGATAGAAAATCATTAATCCCAAGACCTAAACATGTAGCCAAGCTCTCCTTATTAATACACGTATGTAGAATTGTATAAATTTAATATCTTATGAGTTCTAAATTCGACATCATTATTTGCTTTTTTACTTTAAGTTTGATAAATACGAGCCTTAATTCCACATATACTATGACGAGGAAATTTAGTGATTGTGAGAAGGTTATTTTTTAGATAATCAAAAATTTGAACTTCATTAACTCTATCTAATACTCATCACCTAAAGTTTAAGGAGATAACAGAATGTTTCATATTATAAGTAGACACAGTAGAGTATTATAGTCAATTCATCCTATAATCTTCTTTCTAATAATTCCACGTATATGAGAAATTTTAACTTAATGTCTTTCTTTTATTATGCTAACTTAATGAATTTGTATGTTACCTCTTATACAGCTCAGATTGGCTTCACAAACCTCTCTTCTATAAAGAGTCAAATTCCATAAGTTTTTATTGAGTAGTAGTTTAAAGATATTATCTTACCATAAAAAATTATAATATTTACTCATAAACTAATAAATACTTAGAATTTACTTCATTATTTTTATCGCTTACTAGAAAGAAATCTTCAGTTAATAAAAGGATTTTTCTTATATATTTTTAACGTAACATAAAAACGTAACGATTTTCCTACTATAATTGCTAATTGAGTTATTAGGTTTTTTCTTCTTATTATTTCTCATATATGTTAAATTCTCACGTTAATAGTTTGTCACGTATGACAAGTTTATATTATACGATATACTATGTTATGAATGATGAGGAACTACTGAAGATAATGTCAGGTATGGAACTTCTGGTGAAAAGAAAAGCCTAAAGTAGGAATAGAAAAGGAATGTTATGTGGAGAGAATAATAAAACTGTTAAACAGCGTAAAAAATAGTAGCTATTTCTGGAATTATGAGGGCAGGAAAGTCTTTCATTGCGAGACAAATATTAAACAGACTAATAGAGAATGGAGTAAACCCAGTTGATACTTTAATTATTAGATTCGACGATAAGAGGTTGATAAACCTTAATTATGAGCTACTTCTGAAAATGTATAATCTTTAACTTATGTAAAAAAGGATAAGAGTAAAGCCCACTTATCTGGTGTTAGATGAGGCACAAGAAATTGAGGGCTGGGAGAGGTTCGTTAGAGGTTTAGAAGAAAGACGCGAGGCAAAGATAATTGTTACGGGATCATCAGCAAAACTATTAAGTTCAGAGTTTACGACTTTACTTTCTGGTAGGCATGTTGAAGTTAGAGTTACTCCTCTCTCCTTCTATGAGGTATTGAAATTTAAAGGGATAAGTGTGAAAGGAGTTGTTGAGTTAGCGGAAAAAAGATAAAATAAAGAAAGAACTGATAGAAATGATGAACTACGGAGGATTTCCAGACGTCGTTCTTAATCCAGAGGTGAGGGCTGAGCTTATTCACTCCTACTTTGACACGATTATTGTGAAAGATATTTTAGGTATAATATTAAAAGGGAGGAGAATATAAGGCCTCTTACTAAGTTTTGCATTTCCTCCTCTGCCTCTAAAATAACTTATAATAGCGTGTCCAAGTTCCTTAAAATCCCAGTAAAGATTGTTGAGAGGTACTCTGAATATCTTGAAAAATCATTCCTACTCTTTTTCCTAAAGAACTATTCAATATCTCCTAAAGTTGTAGAGAATTCACCTAGAAAGGTTTATGTAATAGATAACGGCTTTTTGAAGTATTTTTATACCGCGCCTCTCGGAAGGACTTTTGAAAGCTTAATTGTTCAGCATCTATATAGATATGCGATAAGAAGGTTTTATGAACTGTACTATTGGTCTTCTGAAGATTCTGAAATTGACGTTATCATAAAGATGGTAAAAAGATTCTCCCTATACGGATAACTTATGAACTGAATGATGAAAATGAGGAGAGAGAACTAAAGAGTTTAAGGAAGTTCAAAAAATATGCAGACTATGATGCAGCACTTATAGTTACGTTTGAGCAGGAGAGGGAGGTAGAAGAGATTAAAGTTCTCCATGCATATAAGTTCCTTATTAATATAGAAGATATATTGGACTCTTTTATGAGCTAAGATTATATATATAGAATAGTGATAAAGAAAACTAGTTACAGATCTCTGATAGTCTTATATTTCGACAACTGGAAATAATTCTTTCTTTCGAAGGAGATAAACAGACTCTTCATGATCTAAATTGTTGTCTTTAAGACTATATAACATAGAATTTTTCTGTAAAAGTATTATAGATATAAACATCTATTTAAACCTCTCTATAAAAGAGAGTTAAGGAATAAGAGGCTTAGATTCTTATCAAATCATAAGTTATGATATCACTACTGATCCCTCTGGGTCTGTAACGTATGGAGCTAATTCAGAGGATAGCATATATACTTCATATACTCCATCTCTTCCTAAATTTTCCAGAGTTGTACTTTTCTTTTCGTAAACGTATAACACTTGCTTAGAGATTACGACTATAGTATCTACGTTAGGTGAGACGTATATGTTGCCTAAATGTCTTAGTAATTCTATTTCCATTGTTCCAGTCCTATCAACGACTCTGTATAATAACGCATGTACATAGGGAGGTATTATTAAATTAACGTCTGAATATCCTGAAGAAAGAACCTGTTCATAAGCCCTAACGATGTCATTGACAATATTGCCCGGAATATTCCAATCACTTCTGTTCATTTTCTTGCTACGTTGTAATATGGACAAAGGATGTTCCCTATAGATTAATAAATCCTCTTTTCTACTATGCGTAAGATAAGCCTTCATAAAGACTGGCTGAGTTTCTTCTTTGGGTAGATCTGGCATAACTTTAAAGAGCGTATTTATTATGCTTAGAGGATATGGGACTTGCTTATCAGATTGTATTATTGCGTTATCTTGTACTTTTGTCTCATAAAACGGTATTGCTTGCTGATCCCATTTTATTATGTTAGATAAACTCTTTAAGGAAGATTTAACATAATTTTTCTCCGACATAGCATCACTTTTCTCAACTTTAGTTTTTTCATTAGTGAGTTCAACGTCATTAATTTTTATAGGAAACTCCTCCTCCTTTCCTATTAATTTTGAAGCCTCATTCCAACCTTTTAATATGTAATTGAACTCTTCCCTATTTAGGTGATATAGTAACCTCAAAAACTCACCGAAATGTGTCATCTCTTCTTTAGCAATATCATCATGGACTTTCTTTACGAATTCATCTGAAAATAGCTTTCCTTGTTGAAGATAATAGTTAATAGCATCAATTTCAGCAGCTAAAGCCCCCCGTATAGCCCTTATCATCTCTTCTTGATCCATCTTTTCCTTTCTTACATTTACTGAAGGATCTGTTGAAAACATATAATTATATCTCTTTATAAGATATATAAGCTTGCACAGAAGGCGTATCCGTAATTTAACTGTCGTGCTATTTGTTTTATCAAGAATCAGTTATCGATAATGTGCTTTGGCTAATAAACTCTGGAGAATAAAGGATCTAAAATAACTAACACTAAGCATAATTCTTTAAGATTACCTTAGCCAATAGAATAATTTGAATATATTTGCTATCAAAGATTTTATCCCCCTGGACTCGCGTTAGAGCGTCCAATACATAATAAATGTAATTTACTTTACCAATAAATTTTTTATAGTAAAACAAGTATAGCAGACTCAACTGGTATAATAATACTTAAGGGGAACAACGTGTGAGTAAATTACAATTTCCATGGTATAACTTAGACGTAATCCCAAAATATTTGGGTTAGAAGAGTAAGAGTAAATACCTTTTGGATTACGAGGAAATCTTGAAAGAGCTGTAATCATAAGGGAGTTTGATGGTTTCAAGTTCACCAAAATGAACCCTTGGATTTATTTAAAGATGTTGATCGTAATGTGCTCTTCAGAGATTCGTACGGAGGACATTAAACTAGTAACTGTTAACAGTGTGGTCAAGAATTTCCTCAACGTTAGGAAGTCCAGTCAAAGTCCTCATTACACTGGTTTGTCCATAAGTTCGGTGACAGAATAAGGGATTTACTCCTCAAGGCCTTCAGGAGATTTGAAATATATTACCATATAAGGCACATTATAATCTTTAATACTTCGAAAGATGTAATAGATGAAGAGGAGTGACTAGGAATTACTTAAGCTTTGAGGTGTAAATAATGATTATACGTGAAGCGACTTATAGTGATATTCAAGAAATGTCAGCAGTTTGGGGAGAGTCAATAGGTTCTTCTAACGTAGAAGCAAATAAAGAGATCTTTTCTATTTTCCTTGATCTAGGAAAATGTATAGTAGTGGAGGAAGGAGAAAGAATAATCTCTACTGCTTGTTATATTCCTTATTATAACTTAAGCTGGATAGGTAATGTAAGTGTAAAGCCAGAATATCAACGTAAGGGAATTGGAAGAAGAATAATGATTGGATTACTCAATGATATAAAGACAAGGAGTATAAGGCTTGATGCAACCAATGCTGGTTATAAGCTCTATAGAGATCTTGGTTTTGAAGAAGAGTATAAAACTGTGGTTTATGATATTTCGCAAGTTAGAGGAGAGGGAAAAGCTAAAATAACAGAAAAGCTCGAGGATTAGATGCTTAAACTGGATAAAATGGCCTTCGGCGATGATAGGTCAAAACTTTTGTCACGAATTAAGGGTAAAATAGTATATAATGAGGGTGGTTTCGGTATAGTTTACCGAAACGTTATAGGTCCATTAATAGCTGTTAATGAGCTAAGTGCTGAAGAATTGATTAGATATGCTGTATCGAATCTAAGAGTAAGGTTAATTATAACTGTCAAAGAGGAATTCATAAAGAGTCTGGGAGGCGAGAAAGTTTACGAATGCGTAAGAATGAGAAAAGGGGATAAAATAAATGAGGATAAGGAGCTAATTTATGGTATCTTCAGATATTCGTTCGGTTAGTTCTGAGTGAGAAGAAATTATTATATTCTATATTTATCATAATTAAATTACTTAATGTTAGCCTATACTATCATATGTAATAAAATTCTCTATTTTAGAACAAAATTTTATAACTTAGCTATCGTCTCTTCAATTTATTAGCCACTTTCTTGTAGTACCTCCGTAGAATTTGTTTACGAGTTAAGCACTATCTCATTTTAACCGATGATATGGAAGTCGTTAGAAGATCTCAGCAAAAAGAATATTTTTAACTTCATGTCTTTTATTTAATATAGAGATATTAACATGTAAAAATTTTTAGCTTATGAAAATATACAGCACTGTGGAGACTATAATTAAAAGTATATCAAGGATGAAGGCTATTAGTGCTGGTCCAGTAGTTACGGGTAATGGTTTCCCAATTAATGGTGCTGGAAGGACTCTTGTTAACGTAAGTAAGAGGTAATTAATCCACCAATAGACGATTTCTAGTAAATAAATTATTTTTACGGTAAATAATCTAAAGGCAAGAATGAATAGTACCCCAGCAATTATTGAGAGAACAGCATCTAATATAAAGAATATTCTTATTCCAAAAGGTAAGAAGCTTAATCCGTATAAGGGGAAATGATCGGCACTCCAAGCAAAACTAAGTATCCCTCCTACTATCCCTAAACCTATTATTGAAGTGGAAACTCTTTTCATAAAAGTAATATTTAATTGACTACTTAATTAATTTTTTCCTAAATCAAAAGTTGTATTGAAAAGAGAATATTGGGAAAAAGTTTATAATCAATAAAAATGATGTAAAGGTCATGAAACTAGACAAAATTGGACTTGTATTAATTGCACTCTCAGCAATTATACTAATAATTGGAGGAGTATTCTTTGCACTGGCAGCAATGCCCCATACAGCAGTAAGTACTACCTCGACATCAACAACTAGTACAACAACAACTTCAAGTACTAGTTCCACAAGCACTACCTCGACATCAACTTCTACTTCATCATCCCCAGTCTGGGCTTAAAAATGAAGATAAAAGGGAAGATATTTCTATAAAATATAGTTTTTTATGATAATTGTAAAATAATAAAAGGACTAGATTATAGATGGAACAAGGTATATTTTACATTGGAAAATGTTATTTCCCCTTAAATTTACGATGAGAAAGACCTAGAACAACGGTTTGAAGAATCTTTTTCTTTCATAAATCCAATCTTCACTTTCCTCATGACATTCTATATTATATTTTTTACAGTAGTTTAATATATTCTCTTTAACTTTTTTCCACCACTCTGTATCACCTTCTTTATATTTTAACCCTCTGTAAAATCTGAACTTATCAAATACTATTCTAGTTTTAATACCTGAAATTTCCTCTATTACACTTTCGATCTCATGATCGTTAAATCCCTTGATTATAGGCCCTAAAAAGAGCCAAGTTTCAATGCCTTCTTCACTGAGTCTTTCTAATGCCCTAATTCTTGCCTTAGGAGGAGGTGCGTTAGGCTCTAATTCTTTCCACCTTCCTAAACTCGTTACAGTAAATCCAACATCAATTTTCTTCTTATTCTGTATTAAAACATCTAAATCCCTTAATACTAAAGGAGACTTTGTCTGTATTGAAACTCTAAAGTTATGACTAAGGAGAAGTGAAATACTTTCTCTAGTAATCTTCTTTAAAGCCTCTATTGGCTGATAAGGATCAGTTATTGTTGATACGCCAACTGTTCCTTTTCTCTTTAAAAATACTTCTTTTCTAAGAATTTCTAATAAATTCTCCTTAACAATTATTACCTTACCCCAATTTAATGATGCTTCTTCATTGGGAGTAAAATTGGGAGCATAACAATAAGTACATGAATAAGCACAGCCTAAGTAAGGGTTTAAGCTATAGTCTAATTCCTTTAATCTCGACTTACTTAAGGCTGTTTTAACCCTAATACTCTTTACGATAATTTCAATCACCTAATTCCCAAATTACTTCAACCATCTGGTTATTTTTTCTCTAGATAATAAGGATCTCTTAAGCCATCTGTTTATATCGGACTTCATTATATCCTTAACGAAAGTGATAGCATCTTCTACTCTATCAAAAATAATGGGCTTCTGTTTAAAGAGTTCTCTAATGTTCTCTCTTACAAACCAAACACCAATAGGTAAATAAAAGCCTTCATATATTTCCCTCCATAAAATTGCGGTAGCTTGTCTTTTTCTAGATGCCAAAAACTCTGAGACTGCTAATCTTGAAGCATAGTAGCACCCTCCAATTTTTGGATAATCATCCCTTCCTTTATAACCCTCATTATCTACTTCTATTTCAATGCTTTTACCCCATTTATTCCAAGTACTACCTGGAAACCAGGCTTCTCCCCATTCAAAACTCCAATATCCCGGTACTAGTATGGCTATAAATAGGTTTTTTCTGAAACTCCTAACGTATACTTCAACCTTATCTACACTCTCATACTGTTTTATTTTTTCAATTAAATTATCGGAAATTGTTTTATCAACAGCTGTTATACTCCACCTAGTAGGGACTAATCTTCTCTTTACTCCAATTCCTCCAACACTTAATATCTTAGCTATTTTCTCCACATCAACACCATAGTCGTAAAGTGTTACAATCCCCTCTTCGGCCTTTAGGTCTTTATCAAAATAGACCTTTTCAACTATCTTTAAGGGTTGAGAATCTTCATCAATCCTAATTTTCTCTAGAGGTGCTGAAGGACCTAAAGGTGGTAAATTATCATCTAAAATCTTTCCAGAAGGAGACCTCTTTAAGGATAATTCTATGGTTACAGGTTTTGAGGAGATTGCTAAAGTTTGAATATCTAATAATACTCTGTCTGGATCATTAGCCGAGCTAACGTGATATTTTATTCCTCCTCTAATTAACGAAAGTCTTGTTGATAGGAAATCGTCTAAACTGGAATTAAGCCAAAACTTAGGATCTTCATAGTGACTAGTATCTCCTAACGTTGGAGGTGTTGAAGGATAAACGAATATTTTAGGGTAACTACTTCTTCCAACAAATACGGTAGGTGGAGAAGAACCATAAACTCTCGTTTTCAGTAAATTAATTTTTTCTTTTACTCTAGCTGATACTAACAAAGGACAATAGGTTAGACCACACAAGTATTTAGAAGCTTTACATTTAACGCAAAGTTCTGGCTTTATCACTGTGTTTATGTTATTGAAGAAGTATAAAAGTTGTATTATATAATAGATTGAGTATTACGATTTTTCCCCTTATTCCTAACAACTATAGAAATGTATTGGAAATAACTTATAATATTTTTGTATCTTTCTCCTTAAGTGTCATGTTGATCTTATCGCATAAGTTTCAATTGGTTCTAAGGTTATTATGCTAGTTCTCATTTAGAGAAAGGATATTGTATAGTAACATCAAAACTTGAGCTCTTTCACCCAAAAACTTTTTGGGAAAGAGCTATATCTAGTCTTAATTCTCCACGTGTATTACGCAAGGAGGATAATACTCTAAATTAAATGGAAAATACTATAATTTCTTATGAAATTCATCTATATTATAATTACAAAAATATACTTAATATTCTAGAAAAATAACTCCTTAATAAGCCAAGATAAAATCTTTTATCAATTCTATTAAATATATTATTATGAATCTAATTTATAATATTCGTTATATATATAGGACTTTATTAATATAATTAAGATATTATTTACTTAGCATTTATAAATATAGATTTCATTATTTTTAATTTTTGGTTATTTATTTTTAGGTTTATGGTGATTCATACAAACTTTATTTTACGACATTAATTCAAAAAATTATCAATGTTTTGACTCTCACTATGAGTCAAAATTAAATAAATTTGACTCTTATTGTGAGTCAAATTTATTTAAGAATTAGTCGAAGTTAGTATATGAATAGGGAACTAATTCTGAAAGCATTGATTGATTGGAACTTTTGGTATAAGGATCAATTTACGGGCTATCTAAGAGAAGATTATGTAAAAGAAATTTTGAGTATTATTAACAGCTGGTATATCACAAGCGTGTTAGGAGTTAAAAGGGCTGGAAAGTCTACAATATTAAATCAAGTAGCTAAAAAAATGATTGAGAGTGGAATAGATCCTTTTGATATTTTGATTGTTAACTTTGAAGATGGAAGGCTAGCAAGTGTTCAAAACGTTGAAGATTTATTTAGATTATATGAAATATACCTTGAGATTAAGAGAAAAAAAGATAGTAAACCTTACATATTTCTTGATGAAATACAGAGGATTAATGGATGGGAAGGATTTGCCAGATCCTTAATAGACAGAAAAGAAGCTTTCGTAATAGTTTCCGGCTCAACTTCAGATTTAATAAGCGATAATATTAGGAAAAAGTTAGCGGGTAGGCATGTGGTAATAAGAGTTTATCCTTTATCTTTTAAAGAATATCTTAATTTTAAGGGTTTAAATTTACATAATGAAGTTGACATTATAGCAAGAGAATCTGAAATAAAATCTTATTTTAATGAATATTTAACTTACGGAGGATTTCCTGGTATAGTTAACAGTAATGTTAAAGAACAACTTTTGTCGTCACTATATGAAGACATAATAGTAAGGGATGTAATAACGCCTTGTAAGATTAAGGAGGTTGATAAGCTACGATTATTATCGCTATACTATATCTCTAATGTAGGGAATAGGGTAAGGCTAAGGAATGTTTCAAGGCAGCTTCAGATTCCTTTAAGGACTGTTCAGAGGTTTACTCAATGTCTCATTAGGGCTAATTTGATTTATTTTGTCAACCCTTTATCTCCTAATCTTTCAGTTATGACTAGAGCTGAGAAAAAAGTTTATGTAGTGGATCAAGGTTTAGCCAACATTATCGGTTATAGATTAAATTCTAATTTAGGTTCTCTATTGGAGAACTTAGTATTCGTAGAGTTAGTTAGAAGATATGGTGAAGAAAATGTATTTTATTATCGAGGTAAAAGAGGTGAAGTAGATTTCGTAATAAAGGAGAAGGATTCGGTGAAAGAAGCTTATCAAGTTACGTATTATTTAAATGAAAGAGAGTATAAGGGTGTTGAGGAACTTTTAAAGTGGAATATACCCGTTAAATTTCTCACATTCGATGAGGAAAGAGAGATCAATATAAAGGGAAAGAACATTAATGTATTGAAGGTCTGGAAGTGGTTATTGAACAACAAATAGTATAGTACACCTTGATCTTGAACTGTTTTACGTAACTTTCAAATTGCTTCTATATCATATTTTATGTTGACTAGTATTTATTTTGGAAATTGGACATTCCTTAATTCTCATAAAAACTGCATTTTCTGCCAAGATAACTAATTGAGATTTGATCTACCTAAAGTAGAAACTTTATGATGTAAGCGTTGATTCCTAAGTTCTAAAATACTCATAAAATACTGTTTAAACTATGTTTGAAGGGCAATAGTATACATGAAGCATTGCGAAGTTAGAGAAAGAGTCTTGAGGTTTTAAAGGCATAGTTTATTATCTCCCTAGTCAAAACTTATTTTGCACTTCCTAATAGTCCTACCAACAATAAATTTACCATAAGGTAACTCAAGTACTGCGCCATATTTCCTTATCTCTTTACTCCAATTTTCTATTTTTTCATAAGCATTTATCTCATCGTATGTGACACAGTAGGCTATAGATACCCCCATTAAAACGGTTCCTAGTGCTAGGTTATTTTCAAATTCTGTATTTGTCATTATGACAGTATCAAGATAAATATTCGTATCTTTAAGAAACCTTATCCTGCTTTCACTAAAGTTTAATCCTTTTGCTTCATCCCTTACAATAATTAATACATCCAAATCTGAATCCTTCTTATATTTACCTATAACTCTGCTACCAAAGAATATTATTGAGAGGACTCCCTCTCTTCTTAGCAAAAGTGTTGCTTTTCTAAATAATTCCATATTTTCTAAGATAATTCTCTGCAATTCTAATCACCTCATCAGAATATTTTATTCCTTGTACACACATCTCTTCGGTAACAAATTCTTCTGGATAATCTTTAAGTTCTAAAGCTCTCTTAGCCCTAATATTATCCTTTTTCGCTATATTTAAGAAAGCCCTAGCATATTCTCTGAACTTTGGTGGAATCACAAGAAACTTTCAAAGTAAAAGAATTAAATCTTTTGAGAAAACATTTAGCATCAATAATCACAGAACATAAACAAATCCTCTTTTTCTCCAACAACTTTCTAACGAAGAGCTTTATATCTGTCACATTCTATTCACATGTATTATGCAAGGAAAGTATTACATGAAATGAAAATATAGATGATAGAAACTTATAAACCAAATTCTTGTGATTTTAAATTGAACTACAAGCGTTTTAAATAAGTAAAAATTTTATGATAAGTAATCTTCGTATTTATGTTATTAGTAGTACTGAAAAAGTTAGTTTACCCTATATAAGTAAGATACTATATGATGTTAAACTGTTTATTCATATACCCTCATTTCAATTATTTTATACTTAATTATAGTGTATACACTTAGCAATCAACCACTTGCCATGTTTGGTGATATACAAATCATAGGATTCTACATAGGTCTGGAGGGCTCACGCAGAAATCTTAGCTGATACTATACTTGAAATATAACCTAAAAGAATTATTACTGAACACTATAGAACTCAATGATACTGTATTCATATCTTTGTTTTTTTATCTTCCCTTTGCTCAAATTGACATTGAGGAATTATTATAAAATTTGGCATACACTAAACACAAATAATATGAAAAAGAATTCAGTCCATAATAAATCGTAAGAAGGCTGAGAAACGATAATAAAGTATGTTATAAAGTTCAATCCATTATTATTTACCTTAGATATTTGCCTTCATTTAACTCATAAGCTTTTTTCTTCTTTATGTTAATATATTTTTAATGAGAATCTCTTTTGTTGGAATAAAAGGAGGAATAGGAAAATCAACAATAGCTTTGATGGTTGCAAAAGAATTAAGTAATAGGGGTTTTAATGTTCTTTTCCTAGATAGAGATATATTCTCATTTGCATCTAATCTTGCTGGAATCAAAAATAGTTTTTTCACACAAGTTGCGAGGGGTGAGTTACCTAGAGATTACTTTAAAGATCTAGGAAACTTAACTATTGCGAGGTTATTTGGAGAAGGAGTTCTATTTTTCAAAGAAATAGAAGAATTGCATAAAGATCTTGTGAAGAAAGAGATAATGGAGAAAAGTTATGCTGAATTAGTAAAAAGGAAGAAGTATGATTTCTTTATAATAGATAACC
Organism: Sulfurisphaera tokodaii str. 7; assembly: GCF_000011205.1. Classification (NCBI taxonomy): domain Archaea; kingdom Thermoproteati; phylum Thermoproteota; class Thermoprotei; order Sulfolobales; family Sulfolobaceae; genus Sulfurisphaera; species Sulfurisphaera tokodaii. The sequence goes on along the minus strand of NC_003106.2, from coordinate 961,703 downwards.
CTCCCTATGTTACGATGAAGAGTGAAGTGGTAGAACATGAATTAAGTATGTTTAGGAAAATATTCCCAAATGAGGAAATTTATAGGGTTTACCTTTCAACTGGTCTGTTAGAGGATGTAGAGATAACTAAAAAATATATTGATGAGACTGAAGCAGAAGCACCAGGCAAAGCTTTAGGAATAATAGTGAATATGGTTGTAGATAAGGAAAAAGGTATAGAAGTACTGAAATCTTTATACGATAATAGATTTTTAGTAGGAGTAATTATTCCTTTTATTGACGAGCTATTTCAATTTCAAGGTTCAATAGAAGATTTGCCGGTTATACCACAGATAAAGAATTTTGTAGATTCAATTCTTAAAATGGAGAAAAAAATTATTACTTATTAGTGCCAAACTTGTGCTTTTTTCCATTTTCTTTTTGAAGATGTAGTAGTTTTTTGTTGTATAGCATAGTAATCTCTTATTCTGGCTAATGCTTCTCTCCAGTCCTTAACTCCCTTTAGCATTTCAGCTAAAGTATTGTTCCCTATATATTTCAACCATGAGACTATATGCCCTTGTTCCAAATGCCAATTAACACATGCTGGATCTGTTGCTCCAATTCTTGCTATTTCTTTTTCTAATTCTTGTACGTTATGAGCTGTACCTACTACTTTTTCGTAAGATTTGAAATAGAATGGTTCCATGTTCTATTCATTTATTTGCAATTCTTTTAAGGCAATGGGGGTATGATGAAGCTGTTTTTCATTTCTTAGGCAATTAAGGAATTCCAGAAAGGAGAAAGGCTGTATTATTTTCTTTAATGGCAACGGCTTAAATGTTAAATACTTGCTAAGTAAATATATTTTTGTGAACGACATAAAAGAAATTGAAGAATACTATTCTCAAGGAAACTTAGTGGCTGCATTAAAGAAAGCTGAAGAAGTTGTTAAGCAAAATCCATCTAAAGAAGCATATAATTTGTTAGGAAAGATCCTTAAGGAATTAGGGGAAGATGACAAAGCTATTGACGCATTTATGAAGGCTGAAAATTATATTGAAGTTGCAAAAATATATATTTCAAAGGGAATGTATAAGGATGCGTTAAATATTCTTTCTAGTTTTAACGATAAGGAATCAAGAATTTTAAGAGCTTTAATTTATTTAAAGCTTGAAAATTACGAAGAAGGAAAAGAGGAATTAGTTGGGATTGATGATTCTTCGCCTTTATTTTATAAAATTAAAGGGATTATCGATTACTACACTGGAGATACTTATGATGCTATAAGGGAATTAAGTATTGCTATTACCCTTTATCCCCTTGATGCGGAATTATATTACTATAGGGCTTTAGCTAAAATGAAACTTGGAATGAATGCTGAAGATGACTTAAACACTGCAATGAATCTAAATCCCTATTTTGCTGAGGTTTATTTTAGTAAAGGAGTTTTATTAGAAAACGCTGGAAAATTTGAAGAAGCCGTTAATTATTACTCTAAAGCAATTAGTCTAAAGCCAGAATATACTGAGGCTTACATGAGGAGGGCAAAAGTCTATATGAAGTTAGGGAAGGAAGAAGAAGCTATTTCTGATATAAAGAAAATCAATGATAAAAAATGAGGGAATTCTATTTATTCTCTTTAGTTAGAGATATAATGATAAAGACCTTACAAAAAGCGTCTCAAAATTTTTGCTTTGTGTATAAATTTGAGACTTTATCTCCTTTCACAGCTATAGGATCTTCAGGGAGCTTATTTTTGAAAGGCACTGTTAGAAAAGATAGAGCATTAATCTACAGTAATTTCAAAAGAAAAGTTTCATTTTCATTAAAAGAGGGGAAAATTCTCGTAGGAAAAGAAGAGGAATATTCTCCTTTTGATTTCTCCTTTCAAGACAAACTGGTTGAAAAAATGTGTTATTGGGAAAAAGAAGCGTTATGTGTGACACATAGAAACAAAGTCAAGGTTAAAATTATTGATGGCAAGAATGTATTAAGTTCCTTAAGTGAAGATATAAAGAATCAGCTTTCGTTAACCCTTTTTAACTACTTTAAGAGAGAGGTAGGCTACACATTTGATAAACCAATAACCTTATACAAGATTATTATAAGTAATGAGAAAGTTTATTTACAGTTTGTAAGCAATTGGAGTTTCTGGTACGTTAATATTGAAGAATTTGCAAAAAAGGACTACTCGCTTATTCCTCTAATTAGATTGAGTAAAGAGATTAAAGAGACTCTAAATAGGTGAGAAGGATTTTCATTATCATCTGTAGATCCAAAACCCTTTACGTAATCAAACTCTGAAAGGAGCTTTGCTATTTCTTTCTCTTGTTGTGGCAATACTATTGCAAAAAGAGGTTCACAGAGTTCAGATAAATAATCGATATGCCAATGCTTCTTTCTCTTTTCTTTGGAAAAATGTCTACTTATTCTCTTATCACAATATAATCCGCATGAACCTACATAAACATAATAGCCTTCTTTTATAGGGAAGATTTTACTTTTAATTATCACTTCACCTTTTTTGCAGTTAAAAACTATTATATAACCTTTCATAGTATGATGTAAAATAAATGAACTAAAAAATTGATAAAGTTTTATTACTGATTACTCAATATTAAAACATATGAGTGAAAAGTTATATGATGCAAAAGATGTTATAAGATGTTGCTACAAACTTTCGGATACTGATATAGATTGCTTGTTTAAACTTATTGAATTAAATAAGCCAGTAACGTCAGACGAACTTTCTCAAATGATGAAAGTAAGTAAGACTACAGTAGAGAATAGTTTAAAGAAACTAATTGATTCTGGCTTAGTAATAAGAAGTAAGAGTGAGGATAAGAAAATTGGTAGACCAAAATATTATTACTCTATAGTTGAAAATATAATTAATAAGATAAGAGAAGATTTGTTAAATTGCTCGAAGAAAATGCAATTATCATTGTAGTATAGTTTCTTTTAATTTCTTTCTAATTTTATGTAATCTTTCTATATTTGTAAAGGAGTTTAATAAAAGGAATAAGGAATTAAAGTTAAATCCTAAAGCGATTCCTATGAAAATTAAAGGGTAAGGAGTGATAAGACTTATGAAGAGAATTACCAAAGAAGAATATGACATTATCATTCCTAACTCCATATTCTTTTTAGAATTTAGATAGGCCATATTCATAATGTCAATTAAGTTTAAGGAATCTAACAAGGCTTTTAAACCACTTTTTAAAGATTTTAGCTTCTCTTCTACTTGAGATGATAATAAATCTACAGTAGGAAAAGTTCTCAAACCTACTAATATATCTTCTAATAATTCTTGAGCTTCATCAGCTGAGACTACATCTAAGTAATTTTTAAAAGAAGATAATGAGGCGATAGATTTTAATGTAATCCATTCACTCTCTATTTTTTAAACTTTACTTTTAGTACGAAATATTGGAGAATTATATTTATAATCGATGTCAATAAACCTACAAATAACAGCTCATAAATTTGATTTACCATTATAATAATTCTTTAGATAACTCATTAATAAGCTCTGCTAATTGAAATTCTAGGTTTCTAACTTTATTTAATCTATCTAATAGTGCTAGACCTTTATCAGTTATAACATATGATCCATCTTTCTCCTCTACATATCCATTTTTTTCTAGGTAATCAATATATTTTTTTAGAATAGAAAAGCTCAAATTAGCATTTTTCATTAACGCTGATTTAGAGTTACGCCCGTCTTTAATATTTTCTAATATATCTGCAACTATATCAAACTTATCTCTCTTGGACCTCATACAATTTTATATTAGAATCATCACTTAAAAAGATTTATATAGACTTGTCTTTTTGACTCATTTCTTCTTTTTCTAACATTTCTTTTAATATTCTATAATCTTTTTCACCCCTGTACTTCTCTATTATTTTCAAAATAGCATCTGTTTCTTCTTTTGTATACGATTTTTGAACTAATTTATATAATTTTTCCATTACCTCAATTAGAGGTTGAATAGATTCTACATACTCAGGAATAGTTAACTCTGGCATTGAATTATATAGATTAATTAATCCTATAGATATAATTGATAATCCTTCTAATACAATATTCCTTAATTGTTCTATTTGTTGATTCTTATCTTGTAACTTCAAAATTTCATCTTTCTTAGTATTTAGCTCCTTAACATATTCAGCTATTTTTAATCTTTGAATATCTAGGTTTATCATAGCATCACGTACGTTCTTAGAAGACACGTACCTAACTTCTCCTTGACCTAAATTTGTAACTTTAACTAAATCTTTTATTATCAGTTCCTCGATACTTCTCATAATACTTTCTTTAGTCATCAAAGGTGATAATAAAGATATTAATGTAGAAGCATCAATTCCAGCTGGTCCAGATTGAGATATGGTAGTTAAAACTAATCTGTCCCTTTTATTTAAGAATTCCATGAGAGACAAAAATAAAATAAAGCTAAAAAATTCATCATGTGATATCTGCTCCGGGTAAAATATTATGGATTGGCAGTTATTCAGTAGTATTTGGCGGGATTTCACACGTTATAGCAATAAATAAAAGAGTAAGATGCGACATAAAAAGTTCTAACAATTTCATTTTTGAAACAACATACGGTACTTTCAAAGATAAAGGAAACGAATTAATCGAAAGTGTAATTACAGTTTTTAAAGAAAAGTTCGGAAGCTTACCCCCATTCCATGTGAAGTTATTTAACGATAAAGATTTTCAGATACATGGTAAAAAAACTGGTTTAGGAAGTTCCTCAGCATCAACTGTAGCTTTGACTGCTTGTATTTATTATTACTTATTCAAGAATTTAAACAAAGATGAAATCTATAAATTAGCACAGAAAGCAAATTATATTAGGCAAAAAGGTATTGGGAGCGGTTTTGATATAGCCTCAGCTGTTTATGGTTCAATAGTTTATAGAAGATTTTATGATATAGAGAAAGTAGATAGTGTAATTGAACCCCTTAAGATAGGAAACTATGAAATGCTCTTAGGTTTCATAGGTGAAAGCTTCAGTACTGTAAACTCTGTAGCTAAGTTTATTGAAAAAAGCAATAACGAGGAGTTTAAGAAAGTAATGAAATACATTGACGAGGAAAACATAATGGCAATAAAACTTATAAAATTAGGTAAAATTGAGGAAGCCATAGAACACGTGAAACTTGCTAGAAGATTTCTAAATGGTTTAGCTAAAAAAATAGTTGGTGTAGAGATAGAAAATGAGAAGATAAGAAGATTGATAGAAATGGCTGAAAATGACGCATTAATTGCTTTATCCCCTGGAGCAGGAGGAGAATCAGTATTTGTTTTAGGTAAAGATTTATCAAAGGTGAAAGAAAAGTGGGAAAAAGAAAACGTTATAGTTATAGAGTTAAAAGAGGATGAGGGTTTAAGAATTGAGGCTTGAAGCTGAAGCCATAGCTCCTTCAAATATTGCAATTATAAAATACTGGGGTAAAAGAAATGAGGAATTAAACTTACCATTAAACTCCTCACTTTCTGTAACTTTATCTGGATTAGAGGTTAAGACTAAAATAACTTTCTCAAAAGAATTTACAAAAGACGAGGTTTATATTAATGGGGAAAGGGCAAAAGATGAAGAAGTGAAAGAATATAGTGGTAGAGTTTTAAATATATTTAGAAAGTTATATGGTAAAGAAATTTACGCTAAAGTGGAATCATGGAGTAATTTTCCTAAATCTACTGGATTAGCTTCTTCAGCCGCAGGGATAGCTGCGTTAGTTTATGCTACTAATGAAGCTTTAGAGTTAGGTTTATCACAGAAAGAATTATCAAAAATTGCAAGAATTGGTTCTGGTAGTGCTTGTAGAAGTACTGCTGGAGGGTTTGTACTATGGGAGAAGGGAGAAAGAGATGATGGTGAAGATTCTTACTGCTACTCACTTTTCCCAGAAAACCACTGGAAAGAACTGGTAGATATTATTGCAATTGTGAGTGAAAAGAGTAAGAAAATCTCTTCTAGAGAAGGAATGATAATTACTGCTAAGACATCAAATTTAATGAAATGTAGGCTAAAATTTATAGAAGAAACATTACCTAAAGTAATTAAAAGTATAGAGGAAAGGAACGAGAAAGAGTTCTACTATTGGTTAATGAGACATAGTAACAGTATGCATGCAGTTATCTTAGATTCATGGCCATCCTTCTTTTACTTGAACGATACATCACTAAAAATTATGGAATGGATTCAAGAGTTTGGAAAAGCAGGATATACTTTTGATGCTGGGCCAAATCCTCATATTTTTACTACTGAAAAATACAAGGACGAAGTGATAAGATTTCTCAATTCCATAGGTGTTAATAAGATAATTATCTCTAAAGTGGGAAGTGGACCAAAAGTTAACAAGCTTCTTTAAGTTTTTCATAATATTTTCTCATTTTATCCTCCATACTATGATGATATACTATTATCGCCTTCTTTAAGTCTCTTATTGCTGTTATGAGATTAGAGAATTGTGAGAGAGGAGAAAGCTTGCCTTCATCGTAAATATATATGGCCTCATTTTCCTCCTTATATGGGACGTCAAAGAATTCATAATATATTATTTTACCTTCAGTTTCTCTCATAAGTTCCATTAATTCTTCTTTATCTATAACATTAGAACATTCTTGTGTTAGATCTTTTTTAATTCTTTTATATCCACTTCTATAGAGTATAGGTTGTTTGAATTCTGTCTCTTCTATCATATTTAATATTTTATAATCTGTAATTTCTTCTATTTTATTAAGATCTATTTTATTTTGTCTAATTAACTTTGAAATTGCATGAGAAAGAATAGCATTATACATTCCGACAACACTATGAAAATAAACATTCTTAAACATATACATTCTAGCTAGGAGAAATTGCTCAACTATTGGAATAGCCTTCTTTAATATCGCTATTTTTCCGTCAACATAAACTAAAACTCTTTTTAATCTTTCTATATCATAACTTCCATAACCTACTCCTGCATAATAAGAATCCCTTAATAAATAGTCTCCCCTATCAGCATCAACAAAGTTAGATATTATCTGTAAAGCAAACTTCTCTTCTTCATTAGTGGGGTTACTACCAATAACATTAATCATAAATTTAACAGGATCTGAAATATTACTATTCTTACCAATTTTATCGATTAAGTAAGAGTACTTAGAAATTAGCCTTAAACCATATTTTACATGAGTTTCTTTCCCATAGTACTCGATTTTCTCTTTATAAACGTCTCTAGTAACTTGTAAGGCTGACTCAAAAGTGTGAGAAAATGCTACATGACCAATATCATGCAATAAGGCCGAAAGGGAGATTAATTTAGCATAATCTTCAGTTAAAAAATCTATCTTACTGTTACTGGAAATGTAATGAAGAAACTCCTTAGCTAAGTGCATTGCTCCTAAACTATGCTCAAATCTAGTATGTCTCATTCCTGGATAAACCATGTATGCTAAACCAGTTTGTGAAATAAACCTTAATCGCTGAAAAAAGGGAGAAGAAATTACTGGTAAGATATCATCTGGAACTTCTATGTAACCGTGTATAGGATCTCTTATAATCTTCATATTAAGTTATATTAATTAAGGCATCTAAAATAGCTATTGCACCATCACTAACTTTCTTCTCCAATTCATCTTTACTAATCCATCCTCCTTTGACTAAACTATCACTGATTATAACTACGGCGCCACTCCTAATTTTCCTTAATTTACTTAACATAAATAAGGTAGCACACTCCATTTCAACGGCTATATTTCCTCTCTCTGACCATTTCTTTGCAAAGTCTTCATCTTCAGCGTAAAAAGCATCACTACTAAATACATTACCTAAATGGAACTTTAACCCCTTGTTCTTAAAAGAGTTGTATAAAGCCATGGTTATTTCGAAATCTGGAGTAGCTGAAACACAAGCTTGTTCTTTAAAGTATTGGTAAACTAAGCTTGAAGGATTATAGGAAGCACCAGTAACTATAACATAATCTCCAATATTAACCTCTGGAACTAAAGCACCAGATGTACCGTATCTGATAAATATCCTCCCTCCTAACATAGTTAATTCTTCTAAAACTATTGCTATTGATGGACCACCAATTCCATGAGTAGCTATACTTATTCTTTCTCCCTTGTACTTACCGGTGTAGATTAAAAAACCTCTATTTTCATTTACAAGTTGAGGTTCCTCTAAAAATTTAGAAAGGCTCTTGACTCTGCTAGGATCGCCAGCTATAATAACTTTTTCAGCTATATCCCCTTTCTTGGCAAGTATGTGAACTGGGTTCACAGAAAATATATCAGCCAAGAAATTTTATATCATTAATCATTACAGCCGGCGCTCATCATCTACTTAACAAGTATAAACAGTAATATTAAAATGTTAGAAAGATTTGGAATAAGGTTTAAAAACACAGAAGTAATATTTCATCTTATGAAAGAGAGAGTAGTTGAAGCAAAAAGATTAGTAGGAAAAAAGACTGTGAGGGGGAAGACTTACGAATATGAATACTATACACTACCATTAAATCTATATATACCAAAGTCTATGATAGAAAAACATGGAACTAAATATTTATTACAAGTGGATGAAGAATCTGGTACTATTACTATTAAACCTACTGAGAGTAAATAGTTATTTTACTAAATCCCCCCGATGATCAAAGCTATATTTTTCCGTAATCTTTCATAACATCTATAAATACTTCTTTCAAGTAATCATAACTGGAATCAACAGAACATTTCCTAAGTGTTTCTTTACCTAAAGAATATTTATCTGGATCTTTAAGAACAGTATTCAACTTATCAGCTAGATCTTGATAATCACCTCTTTTGAAAACAAATCCGTTTCCACCATCTATAATTAACTCACTGATACCCGCTCCACTACTTACAATGGCTGGCTTACCATATACCCATCCTTCACATACAGTAAGTCCAAATCCTTCAATGTTAGAAGGTAAGACTATAACGTCTGAAGCTTCATATATTGCATATAGTTCTTCATCTGGAACATAGCCAGTGAAAACTACTTTATCTTTAACGTTAATCTGTTCAGCTAAAGCTTGTAATTTCTTAGCCCATATATTAGCTTTTCCAGTACCTAAGGCTCCACTAGTAAAACTACCATTTCCGACTAAAAGTAATTTAGCATCATTTACATATTTCATTGCTTGTATAGCTACATCTTGGCTTTTCATAGGATCCATTCTAGCTACTACTGTAACTATTTTTTCATCTCCTTTTATCCCATATTTTTCTCTGACTTTCATAACTTCTTGTCCCGATACTTTCCTATATTCTTGAGGATCGATGAAGGGATAAACTTGCTTTACTCTTCCCTTAATTCCTGCCCTTAACATACCTTCTAAGTCTCTTTTTGTACTTACTATAACACCATCAAAACCTTCAAAAGTCCTAATTAGAAATTCTCTCATCTTATGCGATAAATATTCTGGGACAAATGGTATATGATACCATAAAACAGCGGGTGCTGAAGGTCCTATAATTCCGCCAATAAGAAGTTGCTGAAAATCATTAATAAAATAAATATCAGTGTCCTTGTAAAACTCTAATAATTTTTGAGCTGACAACCAATTATAAGTTGCATAAGCAATATAGTCCTCTGGCTGAATGTCATATTTAGATAATCCATGTGCCTCATTATAAATTCCCTCTTTAAATCTAGTATAACCTTGTAAATCTTTAGGGTTTAAATCTACAAAATATATATTTAAATCTTTATATTTAACTTCTGGTGGATAACCTGGACCTAGTGAAACCCATCTAGTCTTATTAAATTTTTTACTTAGTGCAAGCATCATCTTTGCTACTCCGCCTACAGATATGTAATAATCTGATGGATCAAGTAAAGAAACGTCAATGGGAAATGAGAGAAATCCATACTTATCAACCAAATCCCTATATGTATATCTAAATCTAATTGGTGGTGTTTGAGTGTTTATAGCGACAGAAAACATATGAAAAATTTTCCGCTTATATTTATAAAGTTTTTAGAGTATTATGCCTCCGTGAACTATGCATTCTTATCTAATGGGATAACTTCAGCGTTAGAATCACAAGGAAGTATAGATTGGTTCCCAGTACCTAGATTTGACTCTCAGTCTATATTCACAAAAATATTAGACAGCGAGAAAGGCGGATATTTCTCAGTAAAACCCATAGAATATAATAAAATTCAAGAAGAATATATAGGATATTCACTTATCTTAAAGACAACATTTAAGAAAAATGACTTAAAATCAATGGTTATTGACTTCTTACCTATCTCACTACCAGCAATTATAAGACTTTATGATACTGAACTTCCATTAGAAGTAAATATTTTACCGGTTTTTAACTACGGTTTGATAAATGCTGGAACAGAAATTGTAAAAGATGGGGTCATATATAGAAACCCTCTATCAAAAGAAGGGATAGAACTACTAGTCTACGGTAATTATGAAATTATTAGTCCTTACAAGCTGATTATAAAGCCCGGAAAAGGATACCTTTACTTACTCTATTCAAAGGATTTAAGATACGGATTATTTAGCCAAAAAGGGTTCGTGTACTCAAGACCATATGAAGCTTTTTCAAAACTCATTGCACTCAGTGAAAAAGAGTTGAGTAGAGCTAAAAGAATAAGAAAAATGGAGAGGTTTAAGGATATATATTATAGATCTATATCCGTTCTTTTAGGATTACTATATAGACCCTCCGGAGGAATAATTGCTTCTCCTACCACATCCTTACCAGAAATAATCGGTATGGAAAGGAATTGGGATTATAGATATGTATGGATAAGAGATGCTTCTTACGCTACAGAAGCATTAATAAAAGCGAACTTATTAACACAGGCTAGACGATCTCTGGATTTTATAATAAGTGTAATAGATCCTTCATCTAAAAGTTTTGATCATCCATTTTATACTATTGATGGAACACCTCCACCAGCTGAAGAAAATCTTGATTGGTTATCAGGTTTTAAAAATTCAAAACCAGTGAGAGTAGGAAACGCTGCTTATTTACAAATTCAAATGGATATTGAAGGCGCATTTATGCATACTCTTCATGAATATTATAAAGAAACTCAAGATGATGAATATATTAATAGCAATTATTGGGCAATAGAAGCTATTGCAACATGGGTAAAATCTTATTGGAGAGAACCAAGTACAGACATTTGGGAAGAGAGAGGAGTAACAAGACATTATGTACATACAAAAGTCATGTCTTGGGTTGCGTTAGATAGGGCTTATAAATTAGCTGAGGCATTAGGATATAAAAAAGAAGCAGAGGAATGGAAAAGTGTAGCTAATGAAATTAAAGAAGACATAATGAGACACGGTATAGTAGAAGGGAGTTTTGTAAGATATTATGGCGGAGATGAAATTGATTCTGCATTATTGACATTACCATTATATGACTTCGTTGATGCTAATGATAAAATATTCTTAAACACACTTAAAAGAATAGAAAGCGAATTAAAAATAGAGGATGGACTTTATTTAAGATATAAAAAAGATTTCTTAGGTAGTGTAGTTCATCCGTTTGCTTTAGTAACTCCATGGATGGCAAGAGTTTATATTAGATTAAACAAAGTTGAAGATGCAATAAGACTATTAGAGAAATTAGATAAATGTAGTAATTCACTAAAGCTACTAGGAGAGCATATTGATCAGAAAAACTGTGAGGCAAGAGGTAATTTTCCTCATTCATTTCCTCATGCGGGTATAATTTTAAGTATAATCGAATTAGAGGAGAAATTAAATGCAGAAAATATTACAACTAATAAATGAGGCAATAGAAGAAATAGAGAAATATGGCTCTTGCGAATCTGCTTACTACTTACTGAAATATATTGCTTCTCACGGTGAAAAGTTTATTGAAGAGAAATCAGCAAATTATGATTTTACACTAGACAACTTAATACTCATGTCCATGTTACAAGAAACTCATAAGTACAAGTTATTCGTCTCCTCATTTTTCATTTATGATTATTTGAGTAAGAAGTTTCACGTGCAAGAGCCATTATTTATTTTTAGATGGGGAAAAACTTACTTCATATATAGTTATAGGATAAACGCTAGGCTGGAATCTCTTATAAAAAATCAATTTATTTTTTCTAGGAAAGGAATATTAAAATTGACTGAAAAAGGTGAAAATGAAAGAGAAAACATTTTCTCTTCTCTTCCTTCTACTGATAGAAAGAAAATAGAAGAGATAATAGATAATATAGATAAAATGAAATTAAAAGAACTGAGAATTTATACAAAAAAATATCTTTTCTCTATTCAATGACTTTATAGTTAAACAATCTTGAAAGATATGCTTGCTCCCAATTATCTTTCTGTAGGGTATACTCTCTCTTCATTACTGGATCTTTTGCAGCTGCTGGAGGTTGTTTAGTTAAATCTAGCTGGAACTGCAAACTGTAAGTCTCTAATTTACCTTCTAAATTACCTACATAAGCCCAGCCTACGAATGCATATTGGACTGAGACTTTTTCACTTACTCCTTCCATTTCTAAGATCTTATTTGCAGCAAATTGTGAGCTTTCAAACGCTATTTCTTGGTTCTTAGGGAACGGTAACTTTGCAGCATCACCAACAACTAGGATATCATCATATTTAGGAGTTCTCAAATCTTGAGGACTCCTAACGTCTGCAAAAGGTGAACCCAAACCTGATTCTTCAATAAATCTTGGGACTTTGTTAGGTTCAAGCATTGCTAAAATATCATAGTTATACTTTTCTCCAGACTTTGTTACAACATAATTTTCACCAATTTCGACTATCTCTTGGTTTGTAACTAATTCTATTCCAGCTTTTTCATAAATCTGTTTTATAACATCAGCAATAACTGGTGGTTGTGTTTTGTCATTAGCATCTATGTGAATTATTCTAAACTTGTTCCTAACGCCCCTATAAGAAAGGATAGTGTGTGCTAACATCGCAGTCTCAGTTGGTGCTGGAGCACATCTGTAGGGTGCCTTAGGTGCATAAACTACAACTGTTCCTTTTTCAGCTGTCCACAATCTTTGCTTAAGAACATTAACTCTTCCTGGATCATAGACTGTTGTATTCTTCCACCAGTACTTATCATAACCAGTTATTTTACTACCATCAAAAACAATACCTGGAGACAAAACTAAATAGTCGTAAGAAATTTCCCTAGTGGAATTAAAAGACGAATCTGACAGGTACACCTTTCTATTATCTGGGTCTATCTTGTAAACATTACCAATAACTACATTTATTCCTAATTTTCCAACTTCTTCGTAACCTCTAATTATCCTACTATATCTCTGCTCTCCAGTTAAAATCAATGGTCTGCTAGGGCCAGCAAAATAGAAATCCTCCTTGTTTACTACAGTTATATTAGCGTTTTTGAGTTTTTGAGCTAGTGTAGTAGCAACACCCATTCCTCCTATTCCGCCACCTATGATAACAATATTCTTCATATGTAAATTTTTAGTTTAACAAAGTTTAATGAAATTTTTTATATTGAGAGTTGGCCAAAAGGTTTAAATTCATAAAATACAAATATACTACTTTCACAAAAAATTAAAAATTTCAATTACAAAAATTTTTATAAAATGATTTTAAGTTATTTACTATATCCTAGATAGAAAGGATATACTATCCACTTATTTTCTAAATCATTAAATAGGTATGTTTTAATAAAAATACTAGAAAATAAATGAATTCTATATTGAAAATAGATATAAAGAAAGATTTGCTTCTGTTTATTAAGAATGCAATTTGAACTTCGATGAAATAAATATTGTAGCAATAAAGCATAGAAAATTAAAAATACGTTATAGTAATACAAAGATTGATATTACACATTAAAGTTAAATATCAGGATGTAGCCCAAAGTCAAAAAATAACTTTAGTGTTAAATATACTGCATTTTTATTTTTATTAAAAATATAATAACGTTATTATTGTTAATCTAAATATCTAGAGAGATACCTTTAAATTTTAATTTTATATAATTTTACTTAATATAATCAAAATTAGGTTAATTAAATAATTCTTGCGAGTAATACTTATAGTACTCAAGGAAATATGCTCTTACCATAAAAAATAATATAGTATTTGCTAATGAATTAGTATACTCTTTAAAATCAAACTTAATCATATCGCTTATCAAAAAGAAATTTTCAGCCAGTAAGAGAGATCTTTCTTAATATATTTTTAACGTAATAAGTAAATATATACGGTTATCCCATAAGTGGTGTTAGGTCTTTACTTTTTAGATTAGATTAGGATATAATGACTTTTCTAGCCTCTCTTATTATTCGTTCTACATCAGAGATCATTATTTTAACAGTATCCAAATAGAATTTAGCCTCATAAATCCCCAAACATGTAAGACATAAGCTGAATTTTATCCCACTTTAGCCCAGTCACCTAGTTTTAAAGATAGTTTTGCTGCAGCATGGCCAAGATTATAAGTATACCATCTCTCCTCTTTAATTGCTTGTTAATATTCTGGTAAGTTGATTTTTCAGTTAACGCTTTGACAATCTCTTCAGCTGTCTTATAAGCCTTTTCAGACGCTTGAATAACGTCTCCTTTAGAAAGATAATCCTTAGCCTCAAATAGATACTTCTCAGCTAATTCTAACCTTATTTTAACTCCTTCGTTTGGATCAACTTTAGATAGTGCTAAAATTATTAAGTCTTCAACATTGATGCTTTTTTCCTCAACTTTCTTAATAAGCTCCTCCACAACATCAATTTAATCACAAGGTTTAATAAACTAGATTATACTTCTTAAATCCGTTTATAAATTCTATTTTTTATTCCTAATCAATAAGTAAAGAACTAATCCTAATATTATTAATAACAATATTATTTCTTCTATGTAAAACTCTGATGAATTATATACGTTCTTAAAAACTGTAGTTGTTACTGTTGTTATTTCATGGATAGTAATATAAGAGTTATGAGTAACAGTGATGAAAGAAGTTACAGTAGTTACTGAAGTTTGAGTTACAGTGGTAGTTGCAGTCGGAACAGCTGTATTTGACGAGTTGCTAATTGTTGTAGAATTATCTATTAGAATAGGTACGTACGAGTTGTTAATAAGAATAAACACATATTCCTTCTGTGGAACCCAAAAACTGTAATTATCGTAAACTACATGATATTTCTTTTCTAACTTGAAGTGTGTAACGTTAGGTATATTAGATTGATATGGTAAATTAGTTATACCATAAGGACAAACAATAGCTCCTTCTACGTATTTAGTTTCGTTAACAAAGAAAGACACACTACCGTTAGGATATTTGATTTCCCAAAGACTGTCAAATGGAAACACTATAGCCTCATCTCCAAAAATTATAACACTCGGTAAGGCTAAGAACTGTAATTCAAATATTTGCTTACCGTTAGTGTTGTTGTAAACTACGAAAACGCGATTATTCGTGCTTAAATAAGCTCTTCCACAAACTGCATTTTCACCCGTGTTAGGAAGTCCACTGAAAATTACTGGAGGAGTATACCATTTACCGTGTATTTCTACAGTAGTTGAAATGGAAACGTTAAAACCAGGAGCAAGATAAGCAGTTGCACCGTTACCGTAGCCTACTATAACTGTTCCTTGTATGTTAAAGAGACCATTATATTTACCGGGGATGTAATATGTCTCGTTAAAAGTTTCCGTTCCGTTAGATAAATAAAAGGTAATCAATACCCCGCTTTTGTTATAATTCCACAAGGTAATTAAAGTATATTTATTGCCAGTTATTGTTGGAGTCATATAAAATGCAATTTGAAGTGATCCGTGATACCATATCTCTATTCCCCATTCTGGATTTTCATATTTTCCATAGTACCATAATACGTTTTGCACAAACACTTGCGTTTTGTTTATTAAAATGCAAGTATTTTGCTGAGTAGAAGGACTTGAACCAGAGACTGAAATATTATAGTATATAACGGTGGAGTTAACTCCAGTAATTGGCATTTGAGGAAATTCGTATCCATAATCGCTACCTCCAATACCTATATATATGTTAATCTGGCTTTGTGGTAATAAAGATAGCGTGAAGAGAATAAAGATAATAACTGATAAAATCTTCTTTACCACAAATTATGATTTAATAATATATTTTTAAATCCTTCAAAAAGTTGAAGATGATTTTAATTGAGTACGAAGATGATATTGTCGTCCTTAAGCTATTTATATTTCTATAATTTTTAGAACATAGTAATATGCTAATTTAATATTTATACTCCTTATAAAGAAATCTCATTTAATAAATTTATATACAAATAGTAGTTTAAGGAAATTCCCTCACCATAAAAAATTATAATATTTGCTCATTAACTAATAAATACTTTGAATTTACTTCCTTACTTTATTTCGTTAATCACAAGGAATTTTCAGTTAATAAGACAATATATCTTACATTTATTTAACGTAACGTAAAAATGTAACGATTTTCCTATAAATGCTATACAAATTAAATACTATCACTAAGATTCTCAATTACATAAAAGAGTATAAATATTCTATTTTCTTAAATAATTTACAGAATAAATTTATTCTTCTAAACACACATAGTGTCGTCACTGAGCTATTTATACTTCTACAAATTTTTAGCACATAGTAATATGCTAATTTAATATTTATACTCTCTATAAAGAAAGCCATCTAATAAATTTATATGCAAATGACGACACTATCTAAACACATTCAAGTAATTTACTCGAAGACGCTAAAATTTCAGATTTTTCACTTCTAGTCAAGCTAAATTCTCCAGGATTATGGGTAGAGATACCCAGAACAGTTGCAAAAGTTGCAGTATATGACTTTATTAGGAAATATTTTCATCCGTATCGTTTTCCGTAACTTTTGACATATGCCCTTTGTTTAACTCCGTAGAATTTTATCATTGCGTGACATATTATTTCAGTTTCTGAATTCGGAACTTGGACGAGTTAAAAATGCTAACTTAAAACTTGAATTGATGAGTCTAGTATTCTTACAAAGTTAAGAAAGACTAAAGGCACAAATATCGGGGTTTTAATAGGCCTATTTACCTTCATACTTGTCGGCGAAGTGTTACTATCCGTAATAACCGGTCAAGTCAATAGCTTAACTTCAGGTACTTCACCAAGCGTTACTGGCACTGACGTGACATTTTTGAACTTAGTGACGTTGTTTTACATCTTAGTTTTGGTACCCGCTGTAGCCTCTTACAAAATCTATAAGGAGTAAAGACAACCGTTTTCTTGTTACAATTTTTACCAGTTATAATGATTTCCGAAATTCGATTTTTTGCAAAGCAACGTTTGCAAAGCAACGGATTCTTTGCCGTCTTCTTTCAGCTACACACATTTTGATAGCAAAATTTTACGAGTTGCTAAAGCTTTTAAATGCGAATTGGCAACTATAACCTGATGGCGAAAGACGCGTTATAAATATGGCGACTATATTATACGCGAAAGAAAAGGTCGGTATTATGTCTATAAGTTGGAAACGGTGAACGGTGAGGTAAAGGAAACTTATGTGGGTCCTTTAATTGACATGGTCGGAACTTACCTAAAATTGAAAAATTGAATTTGGGATGTGGGGATATCCCCCACAAGCCGCGGCCGGGATTTGAACCCGGGACCTTTGCCTTACCAGGGCAACGCTCTAGCCAGGCTGAGCTACCGCGGCATTTAATATTTGTACCTTACAGCATATAAGTTTTTTGCAATTCTTATTAGTTATACTTTTCTCTCCCCTTATTTTAAGGGATGAATTAAACATGGACACAAAAGAGAAAACAAATCTAATAAATATCGTATTTCAAGTAATTGAGGAAAACGTGCCTATTGACTGTGAAGATTTAATAGCAGATTTAAGGAGGAAATTTATGAAGGATGTAAGAGATCTAGGGCTTGAAGGAGCTTTACAAAAATGGTTAAATAGTGATAATGATGTGGAAATCATAACTTCTTAAATACTTCCGGTATCTCTACTGATGCTTCTTCATAATCTTTTATAGTATCTATTGATCTCCAGTAAACGTTTTCATAAGTTACTCCTTTAAGTAAACCTTTTTCAGCTAGAGACGGAAACGTTATTTTTTCAATATCTCCTTTTTCCGGTAAATATTCAAAAACCTCTGGTTTCATTTTGTAAACACCAGCATTTATCCAGTATTCTTTTAATAAGGGTTTTTCGACAAAACGTATTATTTTTCCATTGTCATCTATACTTACAATACCATATGGGCTCCTTAAAGGAACTAGAGCTATAGCTACAATACAATCTTTTAACACCATCTTGTTAATATCAATGTTAGTAAGTATATCTCCATTTATAACTATGAAATCATCACTTATGAAATCTTTAAGTCTTCTTATTGCACCACCGGTACCTAATGGTTCTTCTTCTGTTAATGTAGCAATTGACACATTAAGTCTTTGTTGATTTTTTGAAATCCATTCAATGAGAGCTTCTTTTTTGTAACCAGCTAACACAAAGAAAGAAGTAATACCAAAACTCTTTAACCAATGTATTTGCCATTCTATAATAGGTTTTCCAGCAACTTCTACTAGGGGTTTAGGTTTATCATCAGTTAAAGGTCTTAATCTTTTACCGTAACCTCCAGCTAAAATTACAGCTTTCATTAAATTACTACAATTCTTTATAATAATAAAGTTTTTCAGAGTCCTCTAATATTCTCTTTTTTCTTATTATTTTTCTATGAATTTAGCCACATCTATTCCTTCTAATTCAAGCAATTTTCTCTTTAACTCTACCCCTCTTGAATATCCACCTAAGCTTTTTTCTCCTATAACCCTATGACATGGTATTATTAATAGAACATTATTTTTGGATAACGCTGTACCAACAGCTCTAGGTGAGGTCTTAACAGCATCAGCCACTTGCTTATAAGTCCTTACCTCACCCCACTTTATTCTCATTACTTCTTTAAATACTCTTATCCTAAATTCATTAAAAGGCTTAAAATCTACAGGCTCTGTTAGATCAACCTTCTTCCCTTCAAAGTACAAGTCTAATTTATAAAAGAAGTCTGTAAAATAATCATTATCAAGAGAACTCCTCTCTGCACAATCACAAAAATCTAGCATAACAAATCCTTTTTCATTTTTAGCTACTGTTATTGGACCAAAAGGGCTTTTATAAAGACCGTAAACTATCATTTTAATTTATTTATTGCACTCTGGTTCAAATCTCTATTTCTTATCTCCTCTAATAATGCCTTGAGAAAGTCATCAAACTTAACTCCCCTTATTTCCACATTATTCCTACCTCTTACAGTTACTTTACCCTCTTCTCTCTCCTTCTTTCCTACTATTATCATGTAGGGAACACCTTCATCATAAGCCTTCTTAATCCTTTTTGATAAAGTCTCATCAGACATATCTAGTTCTACTCTTATCTTATTTTCCTTTAGCTTAGAGAGTAGATTTAAGGCATAATCTTCCACATCCTTACTTATTGGTAATATTCTAACTTGAACTGGTGAGAGCCACGTAGGTAATTTTCCTCTGAAATGTTCTAATAGAATTGCCATAAATCTTTCTATGGAACCATAAATAGCTCTATGTATCATAACTGGTCTTTTTCTACTCCCATCTTTGTCTATATATTCTAACTTAAATCTCTCTGGGAGATTGAAATCTACTTGAATTGTTGATAATTGCCACCATCTACCTAAACTATCTCTTATATCGAAATCTATTTTAGGACCATAAAATGCTCCTTCCTTTTCTTTCACAATATACTTTATCCCAAGCTCATTTAGGGCAGAAACTAAAGCATTTGTAGCCTTTTCCCATAATTCATCACTTCCTATACTTTCATCTGGTCTTGTACTTAGGTTAATCCTAACATCATCACCTTTAAAACCAAAAATAGATAAAACATCAATAGTTTTCTTTACTAACATTTTTACTTCATCTTTGATTTGATCTTCAGTTAAGAATATATGCCCATCATCTTGTACAAATCCTCTAACTCTTAGTAATCCATAAAGCTCACCTCTTTTCTCCCACCTAAAAACCAATCCAAACTCTGAAAACCTTATAGGTAAATCTTTATAACTTCTCGTTTTAGATTTATATATTAAGATATGAGCTGGACAATTCATTGGCTTAAGCCCTAGTTCTTCATCCTCCATCTTAAAAAGAACCATCTTATCCTTATAATAGTCGTAATGACCACTAGTTTTCCAGAGAATTGATCTATATATCTCTGCTGTAAATACTTCTTGGTAACCCATACTTTCATTTATTTCTTCCATAAACTTCATCAACTCTTTTCTTATTATTTGCCCTTTATAATGAAATAGAGCAAGACCTGGTGCAGTCTCGTCCGGAAAACTAAACAAATCCAGTCTTTCTCCTATTATTCTGTGATCGTATTCTGATACCTCTTCTAGCCACTTTAAATATTGATCTAATTCCTCTTTTTTCTCAAATCCTACGCCTCTTATTCTAACGTATTGAACATTAGGAGAAGGATGATGAACTGAAATATTAAGTATTTCAAAATATTTTGGTTCTAAGCTTGATGGCTCTCCTAATACCTTAATCTTATTTCCATTAAATTCTATATATCCATCCTTTAACTGATAGGAGTATTGATTGTAAGTAGCAAATTTCTTAGCTTCATCTAATGTTAAGGTAGTATCACTTTCTACATCAACATAAAAATCTCTCTCACCTAAACCGACTTCTACGGGTTTAAACCCGTTTGAGGCCAAATTTAAGGCATAGATTATACCAGCCTTCAGCCATACTCCTTTATACTCTTCCATAGTTAGGTATTTTTATCTAACCGAATAAAATAGTTTTAGTGTCAGAATTACTTATAATTGCAAGTGGCGGAGGACATACTGGTTTTGGAAGAGCAATAGCTGAATATTTACCCTTTAAGCCAGATTTCGTAATCCCAGAGAATGACAAAAATAGTGAAGAAATGATTAAGAATCTAGCAAGAAAAATATACTATGTCAAGAAGGGGAAAGAACCTAGTGAAGGAAACACGCAGTTCTTGAAAAATATCTTCAAAATACTCTCTCAATCAAGTAAAATTGAGAAATATAAGGTAGTAATAGCTACTGGTTCAAACCATTCCCTAATTCCATCGTTCATACAGTATTTGAAAAGAGCAAAGATTTACGGTATTGAAAGTCAGGATAGAATAGTAACTAAGGGAAAAGCAATTAGACTAATCTCATATTTCTCAAAAGGAATTTTCTTACACTGGAAGGAACAGAAAAAACTCTACCCTAAAAAAGGAATAGTGGTAGGCCCAATAGTTGAAAAACCTAAGTATAAAGCAGAGGATGGAGATTATATCTTAGTAACAACCGGAAGCCAAGGATTTAAGGAGTTATTTGATCGTCTTATTAAATTAGAATTAGAGAATGTAATTGTTCAAACGGGAAAGATAGATCCAAGCATATATAAGGACAAAAAGCCAAATTGGAAATTCTTCTCTTTCGATCCAGATATAGAAAAATGGATAGCCAAAGCTAAGCTAATTATAACACATCAAGGTAAGACAGCAATGGAAGCTGTAGTAATGTATAAGAAACCCACAATTATAGTTTATAACAAATCTTGGATTTATGCTGCTACAAAAGAAGATAGTAGACTTTATGCTGAAATATTAGGAGCAACATTCCTAGATGACCCATCTACTTGGGATTCAGATGAGGTTTTACTTGAAGCAGTAGAGAAAGCTCATAAACCTAAGGATTATGAAATAGGTACGCAAAAACTAGTAGATTTAATTTTAAGTGATCTAACTAGGAAATAATACTAGTGATGAGACGAGCGCACACTGATGAGATGAAGACGTCACTGCGTGCTGATAAGATAATTCAAAAACTTATCCAAGAATTTGAGAAGAATAAAGAGCTCTTAAGACAAGCTGGGTGGATTGTAAGTGATGTAAATTCGTTTGAATGGTGGGACGGATTAAAGACAGCTGATGAAATTTTAATTTCATCCATATTAGTACAAATGACTAAGTGGGAAATAGTTAAAAAAGTAATTGAAAGACTGAGACAAATAGGTTTAAATAAACTAGATAAATTGGCTAATTTATCAGAAGAAGAAATTGAAGAACTTATTAAAGGAGTTAATTTTTATAAGACTAAGGCTAAAAGGTTAAAGAAATTAGCAACTATAGTTAAAGAGAAAGGACTAGAAAATATAGTTAAGAATGAGAAAACTTTGAAAGAAATTGAAGGAATAGGAGACGAGACTGCAGAATCTTTACAACTTTTTGTAGCTAATCTTCCTGTATTTCCAAGATCCGAATATGCTTCTAGGATTTTAAGCAGAATTTTAGGTGAAAAAATAAGCAAAAAAGAAGCTAAAATTTTGGCTGAGAGTTATTTAAAAGATGATGTATACAAACTTAAACTTTTTCATGCTGGAATAGTTACCATTGGTAAAATTTTTTGTTTAAGTAAACCGAAGTGCAATAGTTGCATATTTAAAGATTTGTGTGCATATTATAAACATGTGGTGAAAAGTTGAAACTTTACGAGTTTGAAGGAAAGGAACTTTTTAGGGAAGTAGGAATCCCAGTACCAAAAGGTATAGTTACAGATAAACCAATAAAATGGGAAGGAAAAGCTGTAGTTAAATCTCAACTACTTGAAGGAGCAAGAGGAAAAAGAGGATTAGTAAGAGTAACTGAAAATGTTGAAGAGACTATAAATGAGCTTATGAAGTTAGGAGTTAATAAATTCCTCGTAGAAGAATTTATTCCGCATGAAAAAGAAATCTACTTATCGGCATTAATAGATAGAGATGTTGCAGAACCTATTATTGTAGCATCACCAGAAGGTGGAATCGATATAGAGAGTAGCAAAAATGTAAAAATTTTTCATATACCAATTGAAAGAGGAGTAAGATCTTATGATGTTATTAAAATTGAAAAATATCTTAATGTTAAGGGTCTTGAACCCATAATTAAAGGATTATACAAATTGGTTACTGAATATGATGCTGAATTAGCTGAAATAAACCCATTAGCTGTCACAGTGGATGGAAGACTTTATGCTTTAGATTCAAAAGTAATTTTAGAAGATAACGCATTATTTAGACACCAAGATCTATTAGAAAAAATTGGAAGATCACCTAGTAAAGATGCCTATGTAGAGTTAGATGGAGATATTGGGATTATAGGTAATGGGGCTGGATTAACTATGGCTACCATGGATATGGTTAAATTAATGGGGGGAAGTCCAGCTGATTTCTATGATGTTGGTGGTGGAGCAGACAGAGAGAAAGTTAAAGAAGCAGTATTGAAGATTGGTTCAAATCCTAAGGTTAAGAAAATTATTATAAATATTTATGGAGGAATAACAAAATGTGATGAAGTCGCACTTGGAATAGTTGATGCGTACAGTTTAATAAAGAAACCCATATATGTAAGACTTGTGGGAACAAACGAAGAACAAGGAAGGAAAATACTTCAAGATAATGGTATTAAATATTATACTGATGCATTAAGTTGCATAGGTGATGCATTACGCTCATAAATAGGAACACAAGAGTACTAGTTCAGGGAATTACCGGTAAAGAAGGCTCGTTCCACACCAAACAAATGCTCACTTACGGAACTAAAATTGTTGCTGGAGTAAGTCCAGGCAAAGGTGGAACTACTGTTCATGGGGTACCAGTTTACGATACTATTGAAGATGCCCTCAAAGAACACGAAATAGATGCAAGTATAGTATTTGTACCAGCAAAATATGCACCAGATGCTATCTACGAAGCAATTGACGGTGGAATAAAATTAGTTGTAGTAATAACAGAACACATACCAGTCCTTGATATGTTGAAAATCGTTAAATATGCTAAAACAAAAGGGACTAGAATTATTGGTCCAAATTGCCCCGGTCTAATAGTTCCAGAAGAGAGCTTAATAGGAATTCTTCCACCTAGACCTTTTAAGAAAGGGAAAGTTGGTATCGTATCTAGGTCTGGAACATTAACATATGAAGTAGCTGAAATGGTGAAAAAAGATTATGGGCAATCTACTGTTATTGGAATTGGCGGAGATCCTATAATAGGAACTGATATGATTGAGATTGTAAAAATGTTCGAAGAAGACCCAGAAACAGAAAGTATAGTAATGATAGGAGAAATTGGCGGTACAATGGAAGAGAGAGTTGCAAAGATGAAAGCTGAAGGAAAGATAAAGAAAAAAATAGTTGCATATATTGCAGGCATGACAGCACCAAGAGAAAAAAGAATGGGTCATGCTGGTGCGGTAGTTTATATGGGTATGGGAACATTTGAAAGTAAAATAAAAGCTTTAACAGAGGCTGGAATACCAGTTGCAAAAACACCTTACGAAATACCTAAGTTACTTTCTTCTTGATCTAATAAATACTACGATAGCTATAACTATTACTACACTAAATCCTACTATTAACACATACTCTGATGGGAAAGAATCAGATGAAGATATGACTGATTCTTTTATTCCAACAATTTCTCCTTGATTAAAATTGGAGAAAATTATAGATATTTTTCCGCCATTAGGGAAGAAGAGAACATAATAGTGACCAATCATTACGCCCATGAAAGGAAATGATTTATTAGCATATTTGTAAGTAGTTTCCCAGAATATATTACCATACACAGAACTCTCTTGAACTATTATAGAATATGCAGTTCCATTTACATATATTGTACCACTAGGCTCTACCCATGGAAACTCACCTATTGGTAAAATTACTGTCGCATATCCTTGAGAAGAAATATTTAGAGCACTTACTGTTAAATTCCCTATATTTAAGT
Organism: Sulfurisphaera tokodaii str. 7; assembly: GCF_000011205.1. NCBI lineage: Archaea > Thermoproteati > Thermoproteota > Thermoprotei > Sulfolobales > Sulfolobaceae > Sulfurisphaera > Sulfurisphaera tokodaii. Next base: position 936,918 of record NC_003106.2, on the reverse strand, counting down.
TGTGATATGAGAATGTAGCATGAGGAGAGACTATATAAACCTCTTTATGTATGGTATTACCCTTGAAAAGATAGTCTAAGTTAACTTTATACACATTGTATGTCTTTATAAAATTAGGTAATGGTTTTACGAAGTTTAATTTTACACTGAAATTGAACTTGATATTATTTTCAAAAGTTTTGTTATAAATTAATATAGGGAAACCATATTGAGAAGATACAATAATGTAACTTCCACCTGGAGAATAGAACTTTATGACAGGAATACTAACAGAGCCATTGTTTATAGGGAAAGTTGAAGTAGTGAAATTAGTAAATAATGAGATAATTGGAAGATAGTACTGGTTATAGTAAAGATCGTAATAGGTAAGCACTCCATTCAAATTAAAAGATGATATATTTGAGTGTGGCGGAAGCGGAGGTGTATGAGTAGTAAAGTTACTCACTACATGAACATTAAAACTTGTATTCTCCCATGTCATGTTAAAATTGTATATATAAATTAAATATTGATTCTGTGTCGTATAATATGAAGAAGAATATAAAGTATAGGAGAAAATCATACCAGGTATTAAGAACGAGAAAAGAATGATGGAGAGTGACATGCTAAGTAATATAGGTATCAAGGGTTATTAAAAACTTTCACAAGTATGGGCCCGGCGGGACTTGAACCCGCGACCTCCCGGTGTCTGACCGGGAGTGTTATCAGCCGGGCGCTCTACCAAGCTAAGCTACGGGCCCATATTAATCATTATAACTAACCTTTTTAAGACTTTTTGTTAAGAATATAGTCATAATGATGAGCGATGGGCGGATTGATTGATGATAATAAATATACAAAGAAAAGCTGATCCAACTATTGATTTTAGGAAAAAACAAGTTACTCATGTACTCTATTTATATTCTCTCTTTATTAGTAATTTAAGATAATTACATTATCCATAACCTATTTCTCTTTATAAACATAATAAAATCCATTAATATTGCAGAAATTACAAATTCAAATGCTTATCTTATCCAATTGTCGTTACTTAACCTTATTATATTTTTAGTTAAATATAGAGATCCAAATCTTAAAATTTTCTTAGAGATATTAATCACTTGTATAGGAGTTTAGAAGCTGACAATTCATATTGTCGTACTAGTATAGTTTTTCATTATATCAAGTTAAGAATATACATAAATAATTTTTATAAAACTTTAAGACCACTTCCAGTTAATACTAATACACTAGTTCCTTCTGGATTAATCTTCTTATAAGCAGAATAAACTGTAGCAGAACTATATTCTACGAGAATGCCTTTCTTAGCTAATTCCTTCCAGGAGTTTAAAATTTCTTCATCAGACACTACTATACAGTCGCCATACTCTTTCACTATTTTTTCCATTTCTGGCAGAAGGAAAGGACTAGTAGAAACTAAAGCATCTGCAATTGACGTAACTTTTTCTGGCGGAGTATACTTTAGTCCCTTTATCTTAGAGCATAGAGGCATAACTTGTTCAGTCTGTACTGCTATTAACCTAGGAATTTTACTTATTATACCCTGATTAAACATATGCCTAAACCCTTCAAAAACACCCAAGAGTAAAGTTCCAGCAGATGTTGGTAAAAACACGTTATCTGGTGATCTCCAGCCTAAGTCACTTACAATTTCATAAGCCAAAGACCTTATTCCATCCCTAAACTGAGGTTGAAGAACATGAGACGCATAATAATATGAAGAGTTTTCAGCAGCTTTCGAAACATCTTCTCTACTACCCTCGACTTTAATAACTTCTGCACCGTAAATCTCAATCTGCTTTAGTTTATTCCCTCTAGCAGTTGAAGGAACAAATATTTTAACTCTCATTCCAGCTGCAGAACCGTAAGCAGCAATAGAAGCCCCAGCATTTCCAGACGAATCTTCAGAAATTTGCTTTATCCCTCTTTCGGCTAAATAAGAAATTAACGTAACAGACCCTCTGTCTTTATAAGACCCAGTAGGATTAAGGAAATCCAATTTAAAATAAACGTTATTAGACCTTATCATAGGAGTATGCCATTCCCCTAATGAAATCCAGTTCTTTATATAAGGAAAATTTTCCCTTAAATTTTTAGAGAAAGGAATATCCTCAACCTCAACCTTAAAAGGACCTCCACACCTCTTACAGCGCACTTCTAACCCTTCTCTTTCCATTCCACAACGCATGCATACTTGTCTCATGATAAAAAATTTGATCAAGGATAATTATAGTCTTTCTTATAATAGTTATAAAGCGTTAGACTATATAAAACGAAAATTAATCAGAAAGATATTTACCTCTTATAGCTAATTGAACGCATTCTAAAAATCACTTTTACCGGTCAAAATATACTCGTATTAAATACATTTTCTATCGCATTTGTAAAATATATAATTTTTGGCTAATAATCCTCATATATTATAATTTAAATTTTATGATCATAATCCTTTTCATTATAGTTGTATTGCGAAAATAGTCTTGTCATTTGCACGTAAATTTATCAATGAAAATATCTACAACTAGCAGATATAAAAATATGGTTTGCATACTTCATTTTAGCGAAGAAATATAAATACACCAATGACAATGCTATCTCCACACTCTATCCAAACGTGATAAATATAAAAGAGGAAAAGATATAAGTAATAAAGTTTTCACATTTGGTGATATCAGAATTTGTGAGGTTAAGGGAAAGTATTATGTTTACTTAATAGAGAAGGGTGAATGAGGCCAGATAAGGGACCGTTACGTGGATCCTTTAACTAAGGTAGTGAAAATAGCATTGGGGGTATTAGAGGGTATAAACCCAACAGTGGACCGGCCGGGATTTGAACCCGGGACCTCTCGGTTGCAAGCCTCTGAAAGAGGGGAAAACCCCTCTTTCAAACTCCCTTATGATCACGGCTTTTGCCCCTACCCCGCATGATTTGAGGGATGGCAAATGCTTAGAAATTACTCCACTGTTAATAGAATTATTCAGAAACGATTTACTGAGAGAAGGCGTGAAGGAAAGCACTCTTAAGGGTTGGCTATACTATCTGAACAAAGCTAAAGATAAGAGGCTTTGCAGTGCTGAAGATGTCAGGAAATTATGGTTAGGCGGTTCACAGAGAATGTGGAAGGAATCACTATCGCGGTTCTTCTCATGGTATGCGAAAAAGTATGACGCTGAGGAATTAATCGCAAAGCTTAGGAAAGGATTACCAGAGAAAGTGAAGAGAGGCGTGGACACTTATGTACCTACAGACGCTGAAGTGCTGAAGTTACGCGATTCGTTACCTAATGAATATGCAGATGTATATAATGTATTGATAAGCACGGGTCTCAGACTCACAGAAGTACTTTATCTATTAAATAATAAGGATAAAGTGAGGGTTGTGGACTTAGGTGAATTTGTCAGAATTCATCTGGACTTGATGAGGAAATCCAAAAACGCCTTAGTATGCTATCTGCCTAAGTCAGTCTTTGAGAGCCTTAAGCCTCTGAAAGCCCACAAAGACACCGTGAGTGACGTATTCTGTGACTCAGGCTTATGCGAAAAGTATCTGAGGAAGTGGTTTAACCAGAAGGTAAGACAAGTGGTGAAGGATAGGGATTTAGCTGAGTTTTTGGAAGGGCGTATATCCGGTCTGTCAGTAGGTGCAGTACACTACACAGACTTGATAGCTTTAGCGGATAAGGAGTATCCTAAGGTATTTGAAGTGGTTAAGCAGTTTTTGAAGGTGAGCTAAATGAGGTGGGGCTTAGTCCTACTACTGCTTATCTTCATATTTTCACTGCTGAGCCAAAATTATATCCTCTTCATTATTGCCTCTATTGTGTATATTGCAGTGAAAATACGGCGTGCTGAAGAGGATTGAAAGCCCGACCCGTTTCAAGTACCTACCTAACGTAGAATTGAAAGAAAAATAACGTTAGGTACTTGGCACTTTTGACGTCTTTTCACGCATTATAGCAAGTACCTAAAATCCGTAAACACCGTGTATTAAGTGTTTCCTTACGATATGCTGAATTAGGTCATCAGACTTAGCAAACTCCTTACCGCAATACCTACAGACCTTACTGTGTTCTTCATAACGCAAATGCTTTATGAACGATATGTAACTCCTAAAAGGGGTCAAACACACGGGGCAGACCCACTTATACACTTGGACTAAGGAAAAGTAGAGGAGTAAGTCGTTCTGCTGAAAATCAATAGTCTCTATAGCTTTCCTAAGGAAATCCAAGGCATCAACTTGAGACTCTTTAGACTGTAGGGCTAACCCGTGATTATCTTTAGATTTCATCAAAAACTATATAATTGCCGAATGAGCTATATAGTTTATGGAGTCACACGAAAACACACACTCACAAATTATGGAGTATATTAAGAAGAATCCAGATCTGCAGAAGGCTATAGAGTTATTGAGGCGGGAAAGGAAAGTAACACGTGTGGCACTGCAGTTTGAGTTTGGTTGGTCTGAGTGGAAGGCTAGGAAGGTCTATGAGGCTTTACGTTATGTCTGTATTAAGGGTTTGGCATTTCCCATAAGTGAAGGGGTAGAACTGGTCTGCCGTGCTTTTTTCGGTGAGGTGAGGTTGTTAGAACTGCATAGGGAAATGGACATGGAAATTGATGAAGAGACCTCACAAGAGAGGGAAGAAGAAATGGAAGAGGAAGATTGGGAAGAAGAGACTGAAGAAGAAGTTGAAGAGGAGTAATCAGGTGCTTTTTGGCACCTAAGTGGAACAAAAAAGATACCAATTTGGAACAAAAAATCACGATTTTGCCTTTTTCACCCTTTTATAGCAGAGTGTGATTTCCCCGTCTTTAGTCTCGACACTTAGGACAAACTCGTCTTCTTTAGTAATGTTAAATGCTTTGGCGATATCACGCGGGATATTAAGATAATATGTTTCGTCACCTTCTCTTCCGCCTTTTCTGATATACGGCTTTACCACATCTTAGTTTATATCCGGAATACCTTATAAAAATTCCGGATACAAATAAGTTTAAATATCCGGATTCCGGATATTTAATTGATCGGAATGAAAGCCCAAATCCGATTCGGGGAAAATTGGGTTAAGGTAAACGAATCCGTTTTTTACGTATCTCCTCAAATCGTTAAAGCCATAAAACATGTGGTAGAGACGTTAGCAAAGGAAAATCTTGAACCGGAACCGGAAGAAGTAGAGTTATATGCTAAAGCCCTATTACTATTAAAACCTACAACGGTAGAAGAGGCTGACCACTACATTAACGTTATTGCGACACTTGAAACGATAGACGATTTCTTCAGAGTGAAGGAAATAATCGATAGGATTTATGCAAACAGAAGTGCCGACGTGATGGTGAGGGAGTTATGATAGATCTAATGCACGCTGATTGGGACGAGATAGAAGAGTTAATTGAGGACACGCTAAACGAAAGGATAAGGACTTTCAAATATTTCGACTACTTCATTATCAACCCCAAAAATGTGTTAGTGAAAATCTATGACGACAACGATAAGCTAATGTTCGCTGTAAAGATGGAGTTTGACGGGAAAAAATTAGAGGTTATTGAGGTGAGCTGATGAGGATAGTTATACCTTACCGTGTTATTGAGGAAAACACTGAGTGCGTTAAGGAATATGATGAATGGTACCCTTATGCGGATAACTTAGAGTATGAGTTTTCCGTTGATGATGTCAAAATTGATTACAGTGACTTAGAGGATATTGTTGAGGAGTACTTGGACGACATTTTAGAAATTCTTCAAAAGCGTTATAAGAAGAAACTAAGCGAACTGAAGAAAGCCGATTCTGGAAAATTTTGAAAAGGGGGCTATTTATAAAGTTTCCCGCAATGTTCATCTCGGTTGATATCGTGGTGTCTAACAAACCGTTTGCCCATATCCGCTTAAGGGAAGAAGATAAGAAGTTATTGAAGGAAATAGCCAAAAAATATGACATCTCTGAAGCTGACGTAGTAAAAATCGCGATAAAGAAACTCGCTAAAGAATTAGGCGTAGAGGTGTCTTCATAAGTTAATCCGTTTTTTCACGTCTCGTCACAAAAAATCAGAAGGGGCGTGGGTATGTCTAGTTTAAACTCTCTTAAACAAATTAAAAAACCTTCATGCCCATTTGGAAGGCACTGCTTTACAGACTCCTCAGTTTGTGGGCATATAGGCGAATATGCAGAATGCCCGCAAAGACTTGAGGACAAAATCCACGCCGAAATGAAGGAAGGGGGGTACAGAGGAGAAGACCCCTACACGCTCTTCAGGGGGGTGAGGAAAGGTGAGTGAGAGACTGCAGTGGGCTAAAGAGTTTGTAGAAAGCGGATATGCGATTATTCCTATTGACCCTCAAAGCAAAAAGCCCGTGATTAAGGAGTGGGAGAAATATAGCACTCAGCCACTGAGTGATGAGGATAAGCAGAAATTCCTAAAGATGGTTGAAGATGGATATAATTATGCAGTCGTTTGCGGTCAGCACGGTCTCGTGGTTTTGGACTTTGAGAATAAGGAACTGCTGAAATCGTGGATTGGTGAGTCTGTAGTAAACGATATTTGCAGTAAGACGCTCTGTGTAGACACTCCTCACGGTGGACTGCATATATACCTAATATCTAATGATATACCACCACACAAGTTCAACCCCGCATTTGTTAAAGATAACGAGACCGTGATGGACCTACAGAGTTACAAAAGTTACGTATTAGGACCCGAGTCTTGTATTAACCACAAGAACTGCAGTACCGATAAGTGTCCATGGAGAGGACAAGACTACACCACGTGCTATACTGCAGAAATGCCTTTGGGGAATGTTATCTTAGGGTCAGATGTTGACCTAAAAGGGTTACTGAAGTTCTTTATCGAGAAGGGTAAAAAGTTAGGGATAGAACCCTCAGCACGGCTCTTAGAGTGGTTGGGTGATGAAGTAAAGAAAGAGGATGAGAAATTGGAAAAGCTCAAAGAGGAAATGGCGAAATACGACCGCTTTAAGGGTAAGACAGTTGAGGCGATAAGGGAAGAGGTGTGCAAAGAGATATCAAAGGAATTAGAGGAACTGAAGGGGAAGGACGATAAGAAGAGCAAGAAATGGTCTGCAATACTCACCACGGCTGAATCCGCGGTATGTGAAGGGAAAACATATGCCGAAATAGGGATAGATAGGAGTAGAGGAGATTGGGCCTTTTATTACGTCCTATTCTCACACGGTGCAACTAACCTAGATGTTTTGGAACAACTCCTTCCCTCAGACAGTAAAGTCTTTGCACCAAAATGGGACAAGTACTATGTCCACACCGTGAAGAAGGTGTGGGAAAAAGTTAAGCCATTATTAGAATTTCAGGCTCAAGTGAAAGGAAAGAAGGAGAAAGAGGCTAAGAAGATAGCAAAATCAATAATCACGGGTACTATCCTCAGACTCCACAAAATCAAGACGTTCTATCAGGTCACGGGGCATAATCAGGCAGTGATAGGGGTCTTCAAATGGGACAAGAAGAAAGGGGTCTACACGCCGTTTGATAAGGGGTTGAGGAAGGAGATAAGGGAAATAGCAGAGATGTTAGAAATAAGGTCGAGAGACAAAACATTAGCACAACTCAGCAAACGTGATGTTGACGACATATTTGACGAGATAAAGGACTTGACACTCACGCCGTTACCCAAAGAGCCGTTGAGGATTGCCTTCAAGAACGGGACACTTGAATGGACTGAAAAAGGCATTATTTGGTATGACGCAAAAGAGAGGAGTCCTAAGGTTTATTCTTTCTACTACCTACCGTGGGAAGTTAAGGTTGAAGAAATAGAGAAGTTCATGAATAAGGAGATAACAGTGAAAGACATTGAGGAATTAGCCTCACGGCTCTGTCCTAAGAGCCTAGAGACCTTTAAACAGTGGGTTGATGACAAATGGGTACTCCTATTTGAAATAATTGGTTATACTTTATACCCCGAAATTAAGTTCAGAAAAGCGTTTATGGTAATCGGGTCAGGTGGTAACGGCAAGTCCACATATATCAACCTTATAAAAAAGATATTAGGAGATTATGCAGTCAGCATTTCACCACGAGAACTCTTTGACCCCCAAAATAGGTTCATTGCGGGGAACCTCTACCACAAGTTAGCGAATGCAGTGGCTGAGTCTAAAAACTACACGATTGAGGACATGGATAGGTTCAAGAGGCTCACGGGCGGGGACTGGATAACTGCAGACGTGAAGTTCAAAGACCCGATAACGTTCAAAAACATTGCGAAACTAATTATTGCCTCAAATAACATGCCCGCAGTGAGGGATACTGACGATAAGGCGTTTTGGCATAGGTGGGTATTAGTCGAGTTCCCTCACGAGTTCAAAGACAACGACACGTGGTTTGACAAAGTGTTCACTGAAGAGGAGATTAACGGGATAGTTACGACTTCAATTATGGCAATATCACGCGCGTTCCAGATGGGGCATTTCGACTTTGAGCAGAACGAGAAAGAGGTCATGGACTTATGGCTATCACATATCGATAGCGTGTATAGCTTTGTGAAAACTTATGCCGAGAAGGGGATACTCACGGTCGACCCGAAAAACGGTGATTTGGTAGTGGAGAAAAAGAGGCTATACAAGATGTATAGGGACTATTGTAACACAATGGGCTTTAGAGGAGTAGGGCCTAACTCCTTTTCACGTAAGCTTAGAACATATTTCAACATTTCAACAGACCGCAAAGTAGTCGGCTACAAAGACGGCAAACCGATAAGGAGAAAGTTCCTAGTGGGGATTGGGATAAACGAGTTAGAGGCTTATAGGCAATTAAACCACGAGACGACTATTGATGAGATTAAAGAATTCCTAAATTATATTAAGGAAAATAATAATACTATAAAGGAGTTTACAGATATAGTCAAAGACTTTGGCGATAGAGATAAGGCTAATAAGTTTGTAAAGTTCTGCCAAGACCACAGATTTTGTGAGCCGAGAGGAATGGATATTTTCGAAATTCATCTAGACTAACACTGTGGTTTTGAATTTTTTGAAATTCAATTTTTCAACTGTCATGTACATTTTATGGCACGGTTTCCCAAAAAAATGTTATAATTTCTTTTCGTTTTGCGCCCCGTGAGCGAAAAAATAATATAACAAATTTTTGGGAAATCGTGCCATAAGTAGTCAGCCCCGTGATATTATTACTAAGCTCATGTTAAAATTCAATGCAAAAAATTGAATTTATCTAACGACCCCCCATGAGACCATAAAGCCCGTGATTTATTCAATTTTTTGCATGATTAAGGAATCTTTGCCACTCCCTTTCAACTTCACGGCTGAGCATGGCAATAGCCCCGTGCTTAAAAGCTTTTATAACGGAAAAGGGGCATAAATTAAATATGGGTTATAGGGTTTTCTCAGCCGGGCAATATAAGATACGTCAGAGAGGGAAGAAGTATTATGTTTACAAGATAGAGAAGGATTCTAATGGTAACGTAAAGGAAACTTACATTGGTCCTTTAGATAAGATCGTGGAAATAGCATTGGGGGTTTTAGGGGGTGTCCCCCTAACACAGTGGACCGGCCGGGATTTGAACCCGGGACCTCTCGGTTGCAAGCCGAGCACTCTTCCAGGCTGAGCTACCGGCCCAATAAATTAGATTTAACTAAACGATTTAAAATTTTTGTTAAGCTTAACACACAAAGTATGCTAAATTATAATAGACCTAAGTGACCTTGCTAGAGAATAATAGATAGTAAAGTTTTTCTTTCTTATTGATACGTGCTGATTCAACATCAATTTATAAGGAATTGAATGAGGCAATAATTATCTGTTAGGGTAAGAAAAAAGAAAAATATTGATGTAACTTATATTTCTTAAAGACTGCTAAGAAGGTTTAAAATGAAATTAAATATCTAAGCTTCATCATAAGATACGTATAATGAAAATCAAATTTTACTGATTTTTATTTAATAAATAGAGTAAACTAACGATTTCTTCGATATCCCGGTGTTTTTTATACATATTGGCTAGATGAGGAAAATTAAGCCAGCTTAATATTGAGGTAACATTGAGAGGATTTTCTTTAAAACTCGCAGAATCATAATCTATTATATACACTCTATCAGGCTTAACTATCACATTTTTGTAAGGTCTAGCTAATTCCTTATGTTCAATCTTTTTATCTTCTAATTCTTTTGCTTTTCTAAGTAAATCTATTATAATATCTATCTTCTCTTCTCTAGTTAAATGTCTTCCATCAATATATTCCATAAGTATAAAATTTCTACCGTAATCATGTATTTTTGGGGCAACTGGGAATGCTTTTATTTGAATCTTAGCTTCTATCTCTAATGTTTCTTTAGGAGAATCACTTCTTCTGATCTTTATTACTTTATTATCGTCAACCAGAACTACTATTCCGGTTTTTCCTTTCCCTATAACATTCACCTTACCTAAGTTTATAGGACCAAAAGAGTAAAGTTCCTTTATACCATGTTCTATTAATTCTCTTTCAATATTTTCATCATATCTTGGATAAATGAAATCCCTCACTTTAACCAACTTGGTGTTTTTCTTAGGAATAAGTTTATCCAAGGGTCATCTACTTCCTCAGTAAGCCACTGTAATTCATAAGTAAACTTCTGCTTAAAGGATAAATTCCTTTTTATTATTTCTTCCACTGTATATCTTCTTCTCTTAATAGAGTATAGCCTACCGTCTTCGCCAATCCATACATTCTCATTTTCTTCTATGAAATTTTTTACATTATGCAGATAAAAGTAAGGACCTACATTTAGATAATACTCACCAATGCTCTTACTTTCTAATTGTATACCAATAGTTATATTCTCAGCATCCCCCCAAGCAGAAATATCAATAACCCTATAGCCTTCATGACTTATTAATGTTTTTAACTTTTCCACATTTCTCCATACTTGTCCCCATATTATATCTTCCACAGTACTTTCCTCGATTTTCACTTTCACGAGAAGAATATCACCTTTTATTGTTTGCCTACCCGGTTTAGAGGGAAAAAAGAATTCCATAGAAGGTTTCTCAAGATAAATTTTTGAAGCTAAAGCGAAAGTTGCTAAGCTTTTTAATGATACGGCTGATGATGCATTCCTTTTAGGATCTACGGGATCGGGAACGATTAATGGGGAATCAAATTCTTTCTTTGGTCTCACTAATTCTATTCTAACTGGTGGACGAAACTTTGATGCATTTCTAAGAACTTCCTTGAATGAACCATAATAGATTATTAAAAGCTCAGTAACATAACCGGAAAATCCTTTAACTTTAATCTCTGCTCCATATACTCCGATTCCTTTCAAAAATCTCTTTAATAGTCTTACTTCGTCTCTCCCTTTTTCATCTAAATGAGAAATCACATACTTAGTGTGAAACGGGGTTCTATCCGCTGCAGTAATCGCCTCTTCTCCAGACTCTATACTTAAGGCCGGAACCACATCTATCTCAACATCATCAACGTACACTATCAAATAAGGATGTTCAGCATAGGCAATTTTATAGTTCAAATCACGGAATCTTTCTATTAATTCCTTTAAAGCCTTCTCTCTAAGATATTCTTTACCCACACTTTTAGGGAAAAATACGAAAATATCTATATCAGTATCTCCTTTTAGCCATGTACCTTTCCTGAATGAGCCCTCAATTTCTGCATTATAACCCTTTAGTCTATCTAATATAATCTGAGCTCTTTCCCTTAGCTTTTCCTCGTCTTCTTTACTAGGTTTTATTCTCTTTAGAACTTCCTCCTCTATTGTCATTAGAGGTCACTTCTAGTAATGGGTCATATATTGGTCCTTTAGGTGTTAAGGTACTCTTAAATAAAATTATCTTATTAACGATAATTTCTCCAAACTCTATATTCTGATACTCATTAATCACATTAACTAAATTCATCATATTTGAAGGACCTTTAACTCTGCCAATTGTCAAGTGAGGGGTAAATTCTTTTTCATCTTCTGGTCTAATGCCTCGAGCTAGTAATTCTTTCAATAAGTTACCTCTTATTGTCCTTAATTGCTGTAATCCTCCTTCAATTCCTATCCAAACTACTCTAGGTCTAGATAAATTAGGAAATGCACCAGCTCCTTTTAGTTTTATTTTGAAGGATTGAAAATCTATTCTAGCAACAGCTTCTTTTACTAAATCTAATTTATTTTCCTGGATTTCGCCGATAAAAACAAGAGTTATATGTATATTGTATGGTTCAACAAGTTTTACATCAGCGCCAGTCCTTTTAACAGCTTCCATAAATTCAAGAACTTTAGGAAACTGAGGAATATCAACTGCTGTAAATAGCCTGATCAATTTTTATATCCCCATTAATGAGATAATTGGTGGTCACTAATTAAAATAATTGCAATTACTGGTATGCCCGGATCTGGAAAAGGGGAACTTGCAAAGCTCCTCAGAGAAAAAGGAATAAAGGTAATTACTATGAGTGATGTCTTGAGAGAAAAGTATTATAAAGAGGCAAAAGAAGGGGAAAGATTAATGGATTTTGCAAAAAGAATCAGAGAGTTATACGGAAAAGGAGCTGTGGCTAAACTTTGTATAGAAAAAATTGGAAAAGAAGAGATTGTAGCCTTTGATGGAGTAAGGAATTGGGAAGAGATAGAGGAGTTTAAGAAGATAGGCAATGTAACTATAATTGCAGTTCACTCTCCTCCAAAGCTAAGATATGAAAGACTTCTCAAAAGAGGTAGAAAGGATGATACTTTAACCGTAGAGGGATTAATGAAAAGAGATTGGGAGGAATTAGAAATGGGAATAGGAAATGTAATAGCGTTGGCTGATTACATATTAATTAATGATTCTACGATAGAGGAATTTAAGAGTAAGGCAGAAGAATTATTAAAGCGAATATTATGACAAAGATTATCATAGAAGTAGAGGTTAGACCTTCAGAAGATGAGAATAAAGTACTTCAAGCTATTAGAAATTTATTTGATTTTGAAAATCTGAAAGAAGAAAAAAGTGGCTACACAAAGATACTAGTTGCAGAATCGCACACACTCCTTAGTTTACAAAAGTTTCACAGAAAATTAAGGGAAGAGAGAATTCTTGATGCAGCAAGAAAGTATTTAACTAAGAATCTGATCGGAAACGTTATTACTTTTATGTTAAATAAACAAGCTGCAGCAGTAGGAAAAATCTCTTTTGTAGATGATGAAAAAGAATCCCCTCTAGGGCCTATAAAGGTAACAATAGAGTACAAAGACCCTCAAGCGCTTATTGATTGGTTAACCCCTAAGACCGCTAAAGGCGTTCCTCTTTGGGAGAATCCTATTCCTTCTGACGAATAATATAATAAGATAATGGTTCAGCTACAAAAGTTTTTTCAAAAATTCTTTTAGCCTTTATTAGCATTTCGTATGTATCATCATATCTTGGACTTATGTGAAAAAGAGCTAACCTTTTCACATTAGCTTTTAATGCTACATATGCTGCATCATAACTATTTGAATGTCCATATTTATAAGCTTCTTTTTCATCAATAAAAGTAGAATCATGGATAAGAAGATCCACATCTTTTACAGCATTTATAACCTTCTCACAAGGTCCCGTATCTCCCGTATATGCAATTCTTATACCCTTTTTTACTATTAAATAATCTTCCGGTAATAGAACTTTTCCATTTATTTCCACTCTTTTTCCTTCTTTTAGCATCCTTATAATTCTCCAATCCTTTATTCCCTCTTTTCTCAATTTATCAATATCAATCTTTAGTCTATCCTTTTCCTCAAATAAATATCCTTGTGATTCTATTGTATGGCATGTTTCAAAAGTACTAATCTTAATATTTTCGTCTTCGTATTTATCTATTATCTGTATCTCAAAATTTGGGTAAAAATAAGTTTTTTTAAAAATATCCTCTAGAAATTCTTTTAATTCTTTTGGTCCCATTAAAAGTAATGATTCTTTTCTACTATACATACCCATGGTTTCGATCATTCCAGGTAAGCCTAAAACATGATCACCATGCATATGAGTAATTCCAATGAGTTTTATTTTCATAAAACTAAGATTATGCTCCATCATCCTCCATTGGGTTCCTTCACCACAATCAAATAGAGCATCAAAACCTTCCCTTCTAACCATAATTGCTGGTAAGCCCCTTTTATTAGGAGCTCCTCCACCAGTACCTATAAAATATACTGTAATCATTTTTTTCTTACCACGTATATTGCTCTGCTTAAACTTTTATGCTCATAAATAAAATGGATTGAAATATCATTAAAACCAACTTCCTTTAACTTATCTCTCCAATCTAATTTAGAGTCCGTAGTAAAAACTAAAGTACGCGTTATATTGCTTGCCGAATAGAAGAAGCCCTCATACAGATTGTTTATCCCCTCCCTTACACTTACAGATCTACCATAGGGAGGATCAGTAACAATAGCTTCAATATTATTAAAAGGTAAAGATGTTGCATCTCCTCTTAAGATATCACATTCATAACCAAAGTACCTTAAATTAACTAAGCTCTTTTCTATCATTTTACTATCAACATCAAGACCAATACAATTAAGTCCTAACCATTTAGCCTCTATTAATATTGTCCCGGTTCCTACAAAAGGGTCTAGGATCGTTTTTCTACTTTTAGAAAGATTAACCATTAGTCTACCTATGTCTGGAGATAAAGTACCAGATTGAGAATAAGGCTTTTTAGAATGCTTAAATAAGCTTTCATTATCCTTTTCCTCAACCCTAAGACCAGCTATAATTAATCCTTCTGTAAAGATCAAATCCATTTTTTTACATTTCTTTGATACTTTTATATTATTTATAATTCTATCATATATAGATAAAAACTCACTTTTATATTCCTTAGTTATAACAGTAGGATCAACGGAAAAACATTCACCCTTTATATTTTTTACTATTTCATTTACATCATGGGATATAGCAATAACTCTCCCACTATATTTAATTAAACTTGATCTTTTGGCAACATTATTAGGTTCTTTATTAAATAAGGCTACACCATGATAATATTCTACTTCATCAGAATCTATTATTGCTTTAAGTTCTTCTAAGGATAAAAATAGATTATTCTGGTTTAAAATAGCATAAGATTTCATATTTTTCTCGCTATAGCTGGTGATACATCAACTACTGTTACTTTTGATGGATCTTGTGGTATAGTATTAGTTGTTACAATCTCCTTAACTCCACTATTAATTAATTTTTCGTAGGCATTATCCAAAAATAATGAATGCACAGCTACAGAAATCACTTTCCTAGCACCATGCTCATAAGCAGCTCTCGTAGCCTGGATCATTGTGCCTCCAGTGCTAATTATGTCATCAACAATAATCACATCTTTTCCACTTAGCCTTAATTCTGGTAAATTCTTTATTCTAACCTCTCCTGTATCTCTATCTCTTTCTTTTTCTATATATGAATACTCTGCATTAAGTTGTTCAGCTAATCTTTTAGCTCTTTCCAAAGCTCCCCTATCTGGTGCCAAAACAAATGGTTTCTCAACCTTTTTACTAACTTCTTTAGCTAGTTCTGGCATTGGATCGGCAATTTTAACTTCCTTACCAAAATAGCTTAATTCCTCCTCTTTATGTGGTTCGATTACTATTAATACGTCAGCACCAGCTCTAGCAATAGCATTGAGGATTGTCTTTATGCTTAATGCTTCTCCTTCCTTAAATCTTCGATCTTGTCTAGAATATGCTAAATAAGGAACTATAGCTGTAATCTTATTATTCTTCATATCTGCTAATGTTTCTAGAATTAAGAGTAATTCAACGAAATGTTTATCTTGTGGTGGATATAATGATTGGACTACTAAAATCTCTTGATTTGTTATATGTTGTGGAATTCTAATATATGATTCTCCGTCTGGAAAAACCTTGTGTTCTACCTTCAGAAGAGGAACTGAAATAATTTTTGATAAATTTTCATCTATCCCGTTTGTTGCTGTTCCTCCAATAATAATCATTAACTATTTAATTTAGGGAGTAGTTTTTAAGATTAAACTCGGGAATAGTATGTACTTCATATTTATCCTAGGCACAGCTGGATCAGGCAAAACAACATTAGTGAAATCTCTTCAAGATTATTTACTAGATAATGAAATGGATACTGCTATAATAAATTTAGACCCAGCAGTGGAACAAATTCCTTATAAACCAGACTTTGACGTAAGAGAATTAGTTGATGCATTTGAAGTGATGGAAAAATATGGTCTAGGGCCTAATTCTTCGCTCATTGCTTCTATAGATCTTTTATTGACAAAAGCAAAGGAGATTAAGGAAGAGGTAAATAGAATTGAAGCTAATTATGTTATAGTAGATACACCGGGTCAAATAGAATTATTTGCCTATAGAGAAACTGGGAGAATTCTCTCTTCACTTATAAGTGAAGGAAATAAATCAGCCTCAGTTTTCTTGATGGACTCTTTTCTGGCAAAAGATGCTAGAAGTTATATCTCTCTTCTGTTACTTTCCAGTTCGATAAAATTCAGATTAGTGATGCCGCAAGTATTAACACTATCAAAAGCTGACCTATTAACACCACAAGAGTTAGAAAGAATAAGAAATTGGATAGAAGAAGGAAGCATTATAGATGATTTGGGAGTGATTGATGAGTATTCATATGAACTTGCCAATACAATTATAGAGAATTTGGATAATATGCCCATACCTGTATCCTCAATTACTGGAGAAGGACTTGATGAGCTTTATGCTGAACTCCAAAGAATATTTGCTGGAGGGGAGGATTACCTAACAGAAGAACCAAGTCCTAAGCTTTAAAACTCTATTTCGATAATGACTTATATATGAGAGTTAAAGTTATTGACGCAGATGCTTTTTCATATATTTTTAGAACATTAGAGGAATTTATTGATGAAATAACACTTGATTTTACCTCAGATGGACTAAAAATTAGGGGTATTGATCCTTCTAGGGTTACTTTTATTGATATTTTAATTCCTGCCGGTTATTTTGAGGAATATAATGTAGAGAAGGAAGAAAAAGTAGGAGTAAAATTAGAGGATTTTACTGATGTATTAAAGACTGTTACAAAGAACGATAGCTTGTACTTAGAAACAGATGAAAATCAAAACATAAAAGTTACTCTTGATGGTGTATATGAAAGAACATTTACTTTTCCATCAATAGTTGCTTCTGAGATAGAAACTCCAAATTTAAACCTAGAATTTCCATTTAAGGCAAAGGCTCTTACAGTCACATTTACGGATATAATAGATGAAATAGAAGATATAGGCGGAGACTCAATTACATTTAAAGCTGAAGGAGGAAAACTATACCTTTCTGCAAATTCAGACATGGGATCTTCTACTATAGAATTGTCAACAGAGAATGGAGGCCTTTTAGAAAGCGAAGGAGGAGATGCAGAGAGTGTATATGGACTTGAGTATGTAGTAAATACGTCAAAAATGAGAAAACCTTCAGATACTGTTGAGATAGCCTTTGGATCGCAAATACCATTGAAACTAAGATATAATTTACCTCAAGGGGGGTATGCAGATTTCTACATTGCACCAAGAGCAGAATAAGATAATTAAGATTCTTTTTTCAGAATATTATGAGAAAGCTGAGTTAGATTTACCAAATGATATGGAACTAAGAGAATTTGCATATCAGCCCTTTGATTCTGAAACATATGTAAGACACTTATCCTTTTCATCACCACAGGAGTTAAGGCAGTATATACTTCAAAACGTACCATTACATCTATATTACTCTTCAGCAAGATATCAATTACCTTCAGCAAAAGAAATGGATGAAAAAGGATGGTTAGGCTCAGATTTACTTTTCGATTTAGATGCTGATGAAATATGTGAAGTTAAAGTAAGAAGATTTTGCCCTCAAGATGGATATGAGACTCTAGCTTCTAATTGTAACGGAGAACCTCCAATTGAGTATGCTGAAATAACTACTGAATGCATTATGAAAGTTTTTGAAAAAGCTCTTCTTATTAGAGATATTCTTAAGGAAGATTTTGGACTTAATGCACGAATATTCTTTTCTGGAAATAGAGGGTTTCATCTTAGAGTTACTTGTTATGAAGACTGTGCACTGCTTGATCCAGACGATAGGAAAGAAATAGCTGAGTATTTCACATCTCCAAAACCCCCAGTTATATATGAAGGAAATCCAGGTTGGTCTGGAAGAATAGCAAAAGGAATAGAAGGTATTAATATTGATACTCAAGTTACTATTGACATTAGAAGACTAGTTAGAATCCCTGGTTCATTAAATGGAAAAGCTGGATTAATGGTTGTGGAAATAAAAAATGACAAATTTGAATACGGTGAATGGCTATCCCCATTTGATGGTGATTGTATATTTTTACCATATGTTTCGGCAGAGTTAACACTATTTAACAATAAGTATACAGTTAAGAGAACTTATCCAATAAAAATTGATACAAGGATAGGAGTATATTTAGCATTAAAAGGATTAGGAAAGGTGAAAGCATATGTTAGATGAGATAGTATTAAATGAAACCTTAAAAGAGGAACCTACTGAAATACAGTTAAAAGATTTAAACCAGTTAATAGTGCAGCTGAGAAAACTTAGGAGAAAATATAATGATGAACTACATAAAAAAGAAATTGAAATTTATGAAGAGCTGGCAGAATCACTTTTTGAACTAAGAATTAGTAAACTTGTTGAAGGAAAGGAAATAAAAGGATTTGATTCTGATTTTTTGCAAGTTTTAAATTTAATGAAGATAATTTATACTAATTTCCTTTCTGGAAAATATTTTAATCTAGAAGACAAGATATTATGTTATGTCAATGTTAAATTTTCTATGAAAAATAAGACTCTTCATCCGGGTGACTTAATTTTATTGCCTTTAAGACAAGTTTTAGCTTTAATAACCTTAAACTATATTACTCCATTAGAAGTAGAATGAAAGTTCCCAAAGTTATAACTACATATTGCCCTAAATGCAAAACTCACACTGAACATTCTGTATCCTTATATAAAGGAGGTAAGAGAAGAACACTCTCAGAAGGACAAAGAAGATATGACAGAAAGAATATAGGTTATGGAAGCAAAAGAAAACCAGAGCAAAAAAGATTCGCTAAAACAACAAAGAAACAAACACTAGTATTAAAATGTCAAAAATGTGGATATACTATAATGAGAGAAGGATTAAGAATGAAGAAGATTGAACTAGTTGAGGTGGTTAAATGAAGGCAAAATTCAAAGTTTTAATTCCAGAACCTAAAAGCAAATTTATTAGAATAAAATGCCCTAACTGCGGAAATGAACAAACAGTGTTTAGCCACGCAACTTTTCCAGTGAGATGCTTATCTTGTGGCACACAACTTGTATATCCTAGGGGCGGTAAGGCTAAAATAGTCGGTGAAACAGTTAGAATACTAGGTTAAAAATGATTTATAATAAAAACCCTATTCCAACTGAAGGAGAAATTTTAATTGCAACTGTAAAACAAATTTTTGATTATGGTAGCTATGTAACTCTAGATGAATATGGAAATCTTCAAGCCTTCTTACCTTGGAGCGAAATTAGTAGTAGATGGGTAAAGAACATTCGAGATGTGATAAAAGAAGGTAGAAAGATAGTTGTGAAAGTAATTAGAGTGGATAAAAGAAAAGGAACTATAGATGTATCTTTGAAAAAAGTTACAGAAGATGAAAAAAGAAAGAAAATGTCACAGTGGAAGAAAATACAAAAAGTTGATAAAATTCTAGAGATAGTTTCTCAGAAAATAAATAAGACAGAAAAGGAAGGATGGGAACAAGTAGCATGGAAACTTGAAGACAAATACGGCGATGCTTACGATGCATTAGTTAAGGCAGTTAAAGAGGGAGACTCCATACTTAAAAATGCTGGTGTTCCCGAAGTCTGGATTAAACCTCTAATGGAAGAAATTGGGAAACATATAGAAGAAAAAAGAGTTAAAAAAAGTGAAATAGTTACTCTAAGAAGCAGTGACCCAGCTGGAATTGAAAAAATAAGAAAAGTCTTAGGAGCAGCAGTCGAAATAGCTGAAAATGCTGATGTTGACATTAAAATTTACACTATTGGTGCTCCTAGATATAGGATAGATATCATAGGCACAGATCCGAAGCTTCTCTCTAAAGTAATGACCGAAATATTAGATAATATAAGAGAAATAAGTAAAGAGGAAAAAGTAGAATTTAATGTGGTAAGAAAATGAAATGGAAAATAAAAAAATGCCCTAAGGATTGCACATACACTTTAAAAGATATATGCCCTATTTGTGGTACTCCTACAATTATTCCCCATCCAGCTAGATTTTCTCCGGTAGACAAATATGTAAAATATAGAATAGAAATAAAAAAAGGGATAAAATTAAATTGTTAAGTATTTATTGTAGTCCCATTTTCTTGAATTATTAAGGGTAGAATAACATTTGGTTCTACAAACTGATAAACTACAACAATAATATATACTATTGCTTCCCCGCCTACTGCAGGCTCAGCAGTAACTGGATAAAGTGAAATATATACTGGTCTAAAGTAGGGTAAAACCACATTTGGCAAAATACCACTAGGATTAATTAAAGTAGCATTACCACCAAGTGCTGAAGATAACTGACTTAATGATATTGAAAATGGAGCCTGAACCGGACCTTGATTTAATGCTTGAACTCCTTCAATAAACATGTTAACTATCAATGAATTATATGCTTTGGGCGTCCAAGCCATTGGCAATGAGTTAGCAACTATTGAAGCTAATTGAGTTTGTCCCGCCTCGGCTAAAGTTGTTGCGGTTTCATTAACATAAGTGAAATTAACATAACTATACATGTTATAACCAGCTATAATTGTCATTGCACCCATTGCCTTAGCAATATCGCCCAAACTTGTAGTATAACCTATAAATTCTCCGGGAAAGTTTGTTGGATAACCGATAAACCATACTGATTGCCCAGAACTTGAAATGTATTGGGTTACAGCATCGTAAGCTACTATATATACTGGAATAGTATAGTTAGGACTTCCGTAAGGATACAAATGAAAATCGCTCTCTAAAACATTAACAGCAAAACTCTCATTGTTTAGAAACATTTCCGCCATAAGCTTAATTTGAGTACCATTAAGCGTATTATTTTCATCAATAACACTCCGATTACCCACTACTTCAATCCAATATCCATAATCCCACCAACTTAGTATAAAGGCGTTCTTAGGTGTATTATGATTTATCCAATCTAATGCTGATATCCATGCATAATTAGTAGTTAAAAATGAGGTTGCCGCATTATAAATAGCTGTAGGTTCATAACTAATTTCCATTGATATCCCAGCATCAGCTAATAGAGATACACCAATAATTCCTAGCATGATTAATGGTGCTATTCTTATACCCCTAGACTTACTTTCTGCAAATCTATTTGCAATCTCAGCAACACCTAAACCAGCTAATGCTGCAACAATATATGCGGTATAATTAAACAAATATGGTTGCTCTGAAGTTCCATAAATACTTGCAACGCCTAAAATTAAGAGCCATAAACCAGGTAATTGAGCCCTTCTAGTAATTACGAAGTACATTCCTATTATAGAAAGAAATAATGATATTCCGAAATCTTGAATCATTGCTGTTACAGGTTGAGGAATATATTCAGCTACTGTCCTATCTATAGGTACTGAGAACTGGTAGAATGGATTAACTATTGCATAATATCTTGATGGTATTGGAGATTTTCCTAAAGCGGCTAAACCTAAAATTCCTAATGCTAGAATAAATACTATTGCAGCACCAATTAGTATGTTCTTTGAGTCTAATATTTCTTTAGGAATAATTTGTCTAATGTAAAGCTCTATATAGAGGAATAATGGAATTACAAGGAGTGACAAACCGTGAGCTAACCCTGACATGAAACCAATATTATTCGGAGCCAATGACGTAAGAAAAGCTGAAGTAACAGCCAATATAGTTAAGGTCTTTGCAGTAATCTCATCATTTTTATTAAGCAACACTAAGAGGAAGGCAGAAATTGCGAGACTTAAGTCAATATAAGTATACCCTCCCCACGTAATATTAGCTAAAAATATCATTATACCTGCTGGAATACCATAAAGAGGGTTCTTTCTCTTAATAGCAAGAGTAACGAAGTATATTGAAAAGAGTACAAATACTCCACCCCATGAAGTTTTTGGTAATCCACCAAGTAAGTTCTTGTATGTAAGTGATGGAGAAACTGCAACTATAGCAGCTGCAATATATGCACCAATTCTGTTCTCAGTAATTACATCAATAGCGAGGAATGCAGCAACTACTCCTAAACCATCTAAAAGTATATCAGAGAGAACTGCAACTGTATATACTGCATTAGAACCAAATTGCCCATAAAAAGGTAATGAGAACAAGGAGACTAGCCATGGTAATCCGATAGTATTTCCCAGTTCTATGAAATAACCCCATGGAAACCAACCATGAACATCTGGTGGTACAGCATACCAGTTTCCACCACTCTGGGCAATTAAAAGGGCATTATAGAAAAGATACCAAGGATCAAACTCATTTACACTTTGAGGAAAGGCAAGCATATTTACTGTTCTTATTAGAATAGATACTATAACTAGTCCACTTATAACAGCAACGTCAAGAAATTTAAATTTATCAAATTTAGGAATAACCTTAGTACTTGACTGCATCGAAATACCTATTTATTTAAGTTATATAAGCTTAATCCATAAACACGAGTTTGGTAAATTAATAAAAATTATATTTAAATTTTAAATTACATATAATATAATAATAAAAATTTTTAATATATTATATCAATATTTTATTTTCATTTACATTCTCCATAAAATATAAGCATACACCGTTAGTTACGATACTTTCTGTGGGAAATCATGTATCAAAAAATTCAAATATCTCTTGAGTAATCCATTACTAGAGGGACCGTCGTCTAGCCTGGACTAGGATGCAGGCCTGGGGATAAATCCCTAACCAGTACGCCTGTGGTCCCGGGTTCAAATCCCGGCGGTCCCATTACCAATAGTTATCACTTCTTTCTCTTAATATTACTAAAATCATTAGTAATGCTATAACAAATACAGTTATTACAATTATGGCAGATTTTAAATCTATATTATTTGTCTGTAAAGGAGCATCTGTGTTTTCACCACTTACCACTTTAATTTGAGGAACAGAAATTGAAATAGCGGTAGAATTAACTACAACTATGTAATTACGTACATCGTTAATAATATAAGGAGCAGACTTGTAATAAGCATTAGCCGCATAAACTTCTATCTCATTTTGTCCAATTGTAAGATTAAACGTGAAAGCCGTATTAGTAGTGTTAGTTATTAGCTTACCATTATCGTAAATCAAATAGTATTCAGCACCTGAAACTTTGCTCCAGTTTAATGATACCGTATTTAACGTAATAGACCAGTTAACAGTTGGTGAGGCTGGTTGAATATAATAAATCAAAATGAAAGCATATTTTGTTATTCCAACTATGTTAACAGCCTCCAAAGATATATTATAAACACCAAATGGGACCTTAACGAAATACGAAGTATTTGTGGTACTCACATTAAGCAAAACAACATTTTCTTTACTTACTGTTAATATATATTTAGCCTTAGAAGTAGAGTTCCAACTTACTAGAAAGCCATTTATCTTCTTATATACCGTAACTGTGAGATTAGCTTTTGATGCAGCTATGAAAGAAACTGATGAAATACTACTATTCCCAATCTTATTATACGCAATAAGCTCTATCGTATAAAGTTCTCCAGCAGTTAAATTGGTAAGGACATAAGATGTAATATTACCCACATTTATTCCTTTACCATTCACATAAAGATAATAACCCTCAATAGGATATCCTCCATTAAATGTATCATACCATGTTAGAGTTGCATTAAGGTTTCCGATTTTCACTTTAATAATTGGCGGATTAGGAACCGAAGATGGTGTTGCAGAAATAATATCTGAAGGTGTACCATTTCCAAGAGAATTATATGGAACTATTTGGATATAATACGTTACACCATCCTTTAAATGCTTAATAGTGTACGAAGTTACATTTCCCACGTTTATGGTTACTTTTTGAGAAAAGTTTGACCAATAAGTTATATAATATCCAGAGGCATTTGTATCATACCATTTTACTGTAATAGTTTCGTTACCGCTTGCTATTGACGCTATTTGGGGTTTAGGCGGAGGAAGATAAATTGAAACTGTTTGCATTGCATTAGAAGGAATATTACCTGGTCCAAAACCACCTAGAATAATTAACTTATTCCCTATCTGTACACTGGTACTAAATTGCGTAGGTATTTGCTCTTGAATGTTCGTATTTCGCCATGTACCATTATAATAATATAATATTTCTCCTAGCTGATATGCTCCACTAACATAGTATAAACCTCCAACAAGGTACATATATCCATTGTAATATCCCAAGACTCCACCAGCTTCAACGCCCGGTAATGAAGGAAGTGAAATCCATGTATTATTTTCTGGATAATAGACAAAAACTGAAGAAGTTAGAGTTGCAGATTGGGTAAATCCACCAACCACGAACAAAGCTGAACCGTTAAAATAATATGCAGAATATGCTAATCTCAAAGGAGCATTACCAATAATTTGCCAAGAATTTGTCTTCAAATTATATACTTGAATATAATTTACTGGAGGAACTAAAGAATTACCAGAGTAATTCATACCACCTATAACGTAAATCTTATAGTCATAGGAGAATACAATTGCACCATAAACTGGAATTGGCATAGAATTAGTTATCACTTTCCACCCATTTCCAATAAACTCAAGAATACCACCAAATATGGAAGTTGAATTAGCTCCTCCTACTACATAAAGAGTATTATTACATACAGTTGCACCAGCTGAAGATAAAGAGAAAGGTAGACTAGGACCTAAATACCAACTTCCATTCTCGTAAACGTATACGGAATTAACTGGTGTACTATATAAATTTTCTCCACCAATAAGGAAAATTTTACCATCATAATAAGCTGATGTAGCATAAACCAGAGAGTCTGGAATTGCTTGATTTATAGAAGTGGTAAATTCTATGTAAGCCGTACTTAACGTAGGGAAAATCAATATTACTAAAACCAAAGCCAAAAGGGTATTCCGTTTCATGATTTACTAATCTATTAAATAATACTTTATAAATCCTACCACAAGATTAGCTAAAATACTTTGAGACTATCCAATAGGTTAAACTCTCAAAAAGTCTAGCAAACTTTAGAAAATATGGTTCGATCTTTAATTTAGAAGGAACATAAATTTCTCTCTTTCCAGTCTTTATAGCTTTTACAACTGCATTGGCAACTTTATCTGGAGTTACAGCATATTTGCTAAAAATATCCTCTGAATTCTTAAATGAAGGATGAGAAGTAAAATTAGTTTTTACCGGCCCCGGATAAATACCACTAACTTTAACGTTATATTTCCTAGCTTCTGCCCACAAAGCATTGGTAAATTGTGCTAATCCTGCCTTAGCAGCTGAATAAACAATGAGTTTAGGTGTAGCAACATATGCTGCTTCAGAAACAATATTAACTATACTACCTTCCCTCTGCCTTACCATGATAGGATATACAGACTTAATAAAATATAATGGTGCAACAAAAAGAGTCTTTATCATATACTCTTCCTCATCCAAAGACGTTTCAAGAAAAGAACCATAGATACCAAAACCAGCGTTATTAACTAAAACATCTATTCTTCCAAACTTCTCATATACTTCCTTCACAATTCTAAAATCATTTTCCTTATCTGTAACATCGGCCTCATATATAATATCACCAACTTCTGCTTTACTCCTAGATATAGAAACTACAGTATATCCTTCATTTTTCAGCTTGATAGCTATAGCCTTACCAATTCCTTTAGAAGCACCAGTTATAATAGCAATTTTCATAATCTACCTTACCTTAAACCATAATCATAAACTTTTACCCAAATGCTTTTTTAAAGTTTCTTTCTACGATCTTATTAACTTCCTCTTCGGAAGTCCCTTTAAGTTTAGAAATTTCTTTAATTGCTTCAACTATGTGGACAGGCTCTAATAATCTACCTTTATATTCGTAACCTCCATCACTTTCTGTTAATATTATATCTAAAGGTGACTTAATAACTATATTCTGGTGTTTTTTCTGAAAAGTTACTGAAGGATTTACTGTTATAAAATATCCAGCTCCTTCTATTTCTTTTAATAAATTTTCTGGGCCAGTATACCAGTGAAAGATCGCTCTTTTAACATTATGTTTTTGTAAAATATTGAAAGCATCTTCCCATGCATCGAGGGCATGAACGTTAATAAGTTTTTTCTGGTTAGAAGCCTCTTCAGCAAAAGCCTCAAAATATTTTAATTGAATGGATTTATCAGCCTTAGCATATCTATAATCTAATCCTACTTCCCCAATAAAATCAGCCTTTCTTACTAACTCTAAAACCTTATTTAAATTCTCTTCATGAACCTTCCATGGATGTATTCCAATACCAGCTAAAATATCTGGAGATTTTAAGGAAAGAGTTTCTATAGACGTAGAATAATCCATCGAAACCGCTGCTATTATGAAGTTTTCATATTTTTTCTTTAAATAAGAATAATGACAATGAGCATCATAATAATACATATAAAAAAGAAAAAGATATGACTTAATAAATTTCATTCACACTTATGTTTATCTTACCATAGAAATTATAAAACTCTAATTCCAATTTACCACCACCAATAAAGTATTTGGAGATGTCAGTACCAGAATATGCTATAATGAGAGTAGAATTGTCATACACTTTTACATTAAAAGGAGTGTCTGACTTAATAGTTAGGCTAATATTTCCAGAGCCCGGAAGATTAATAGGATATATATATGTACCAGAAGAATTTGCATAAACACCTATAGTAGAGGAATAGTTAAAGTAGTGTGTAACGTGGGTTATAGTAGTTGTATCTACATATTTTGCATTTGAGGATGGATTTGAAGTTATATAATGATTAAAATAGTATTCGTATCCTATGACCGCTATTAAGATTAGAAAAGTAGCTATGAGGATCTTGCCTAACATATTTTCTAACTGAAAAGAGATGAATTTATAAAATCGATAACTAAATATTACTTCTCTGAACACGTGACAAGACATTACTGCTTTTCCATGTTGCTAGAGTTAAGAAAATAATAGCTAAGGAAGCATAACCCATAATTAGTCCCCATTTACCAGCTGAAACTATGCCAAAAGAATTAACTAACGCACCCATAATAATACTACCTATGCCACCTATTATACTTCCTAAGTTATATGTTAAACCAGTTAACATACCTCTGACCTCTATAGGTACGGATTCTACGATTAGTAATGGTGCTAATGGCCAAAAACCGGTAGCAATAGTATATAAAAGTAAACCGAACGTAATAAAGCTAGACTGCTCAATCACAGCCAACATAAACGGTAAACCTATCATCTCACCAATAACACCATACATTATTAATTTCCTCTTACTAAATTTGTCTGAAGCCCTACCAAATGCTATAAAGGAGACCGCTAGCAAAACGTTAGATAAGAACATTAAAAAGCCTACATAATCTTTACTTATTTGAATACTTTCAAGAAATTCTGGGTATACTGCAAAAATTGAATAATAAGAGAAAAACATTCCAGAAATAACAATAGTGCTCCTTATTATAACTGATAAATAGTCAGCAATATTAGCTTGAGCCTTTATATTTTCTTTCCTAAATGTTTTTACATCATTAACCTTAGCTAGAATATAAGGAACTAGAAAAATCGGTATAGCACCAGTTAAAAGAAACATCCTCCAATTAGTAGAAAAGAAAATATAAACAAGTCCTGTTAAGGCATAACCGAGCCCATAACCGGCTTGAACTATTCCATTTATTATTCCCCTCATAGAGACTGGTGCATTTTCATAAGCAATAACAGTACCAGCAGTCCATTGAGCACCCATGAAGAGTCCTTGAAGACTTCTAGCTAATAAAAGTATGAAAACATTAGGAGATAATGCTAACAAAACCTGAGATAAAGAGTATCCTGCAGTGCCTAAATTTAAAACCACTTTCCTTCCATAAATATCTGCAAACTTGCCGAATACATAACCGCCTATTACTCTAAAAATTAAGCCTAAGGAAAAAAGTAACGTACCGATAACTGTTGATGCACCAAAACACTTATACAATTCTTCATAAACATAAGTAATAATAAGGAGATCGTAAATATTACCGGCCCATGCAAATGTAGAAGCGATTGTTGCATGAACCTATTTTTCCATATCTAAATACTAATGTAAATGGGTTTAAACTTCTGTTTTAATAAAAAGAATAAGAATATTTAAATTTTGTATTATCAAATAAGTAATTATAATATTGGATTAAGCGAGCAAATTATTCATAACGCAGTCACTATGTTATATTTCCGCAAGTTTTAACATATAATGGATACGTTATTAAATGCGTGTACATCGATCATATCTATAATAGACCTTTTTCCCCTTTTCTTCAATTTTCTAAAATGTATTAAGACTTAGATGATATAATAAATATATAGACCTTTTTGCTTACTATGATGGTAATTTAAAAATTATTAACGTTATAATACGAATAGTTTCGGACAACTCTCTCTAATCTACTTATAATTAATCTGAGGGAAGGTTCTAATATAAAGATTTACGTAATATAGGGTATAGAGAATATATTAATAGACCTCAGAGTGTAATATTGGTGGCTTACAATTCCCATAAAATACGTTTGTAGAAATTGTGGTTATGTTTTGTATAAATTTGAAAAGGTAGGACAAGATTTTTATGGAGTAAGAACCCCCTCAGAAATTAAAATAATATTTGGTGGTAAGTGTCCAAAATGTGGTCACGAATTATCTATTCCTAAACTAGAAGATATACATATAAAAGTTAAAAATAAGATCAAACCAGTAATAGAATAATCAAGATAATAAAGTTTTAAATAAAAGAGCTTCTTTTCTACTAATATTAATAAGTTATAATTTATCAAAAAGGTAAATTAGAAATTTTCGTTAGGACAATAGTAATCACAATAATAATTATAAAGATATAGAACTATAAGAATTTTTAATTTCCTCTATATTACTACTAACTAATGCATACATCATTAACCTAAAGCAAGTGGGATAAGGCTTGCATGAGACTTAGTATAAAAGTATAAGATACCTTTTAAAACTTTCTCCGATAATTTTCTCATGTTTAATTATGAGCTTCTAGAAATATAAAATTTTTTAACATAAATAGCTACAATTCTGCAATTTTTCATTAAGTGCTATCTTAAACTAAAGGAAAAGAAAATTGTGATAAAAGCTTTGAATAAGCAAAAGTATTACTTGATTTATCTCAAGTAAGTTTAATATTGCTGTATAAGTATAATTTATTGATAATGACTATTATTGTTAGAAAGACTCATGAGAAGGATGGGAAGAGGATTTATATTAGAATTGGTGAGAGTCCTCCGGCTGTAAAGGATGGTAAGATAAAGGATGGGGCGTTCTTTATAGTTGTTGGCGATGATGAAGGAGAGAAGAAGATAAGATTAACTGATCAAGAAGCATTAGATATAGCTCAAAGAATACTAACAATTTACCAACTGCATATAAGGATTTATAGGAAATTAGACAAAAAAACTTATCAAGAATATAAGCATAGAATGGAAAGCCAAACTATTGATGAAAGATTAGAAAATGAAATAATAAGATACCTCATTAAATCTGGTGGCGAAGCAACAGTTGAAGAAATAAGAGATCTACTAAGTGTTAAACACGCAGACTACCTTCATACAATGGAAAGAAACGGATTAGTAATAATTGATGGAAATAAAGTCATACTAAACATGAAAAAATAGCCATTATTATAATATTTATACTATTGAAAATATAAATATACTATCTTATTAGGCTAATTTAGCT
The DNA here is from genome assembly GCF_000011205.1 of Sulfurisphaera tokodaii str. 7. Classification (NCBI taxonomy): domain Archaea; kingdom Thermoproteati; phylum Thermoproteota; class Thermoprotei; order Sulfolobales; family Sulfolobaceae; genus Sulfurisphaera; species Sulfurisphaera tokodaii. Next base: position 907,008 of record NC_003106.2, on the reverse strand, counting down.
ATGCTTACTTAACGTAAATACTTATAGTTTGCTCAATTTTCTTAGGTGCTAATATTGTTAAACTCTTTTAAATTCTAAATCAAGCGTTAAGTTGAAAATAAGATTAACATTAGCTTAGATAAACTTTAATTGACCCGCAAAAAAGAGTGTAGAGGAAATTTTATAAAAGTGAAATTATACTAGCTTTTAAAATGAAAGTTATTAAATATGATGTGAAGGTCAAGGTTGAGACTAAAGACCCTAAAAGAGAATTTGCAAAATTACATGGGTTACTAATTGGGAGATTTACAAAAGATGAGAGAAAATATAAGGAGCAAGTTAATAACATACTTCAAGGTAAGGCAAAATCATTAGAAATTAATGGTATAAAAACGAGTATAAATGAAAACGTATTAGAAGTAGAAGGTATCAAATTTAGGAAATTAATAAATGTAAGAAAATTTATTGATGAAACAACCAAAAAATATGAAATGAAATGTGGACAATTAAACAGGTCAGAAAACTTATTAACGAAGCAATGTGAAGGAGAAAACGTAAAGGTTTACTTCGAGATTAAACCAGAGAGAATTAAACCCATAAAGAAAACTGCTGAAGAAAAGAAAGAAGAAAGTAAAGAAACTCAACAAAGCAAGTCTTAAATCTTTAGACAAAATTATATCTTATGCATTTGCATATATCTCCTATAATTGCTGAAGTTATATTTTTTATAATATCATGGATAATAATTTCTATTCCAGTTTGGTTAGCTTCTAAGTTAATTTCAAGACACTCTTCATTTCCAAGAGCAATGCTTGCAGTATTAGCTGGGATAATAGTATTTGCAATTATAACAGCCATATTTTCAGCATTAGCAATAGGATTAGGAATACATTTACTATCTCCTCTCGGAATATTGTTTGGATTTATAGGAATATTAGGAGTATATAAAGCGGTTTTTGAGACTGGCTGGCTAGGAGCATTAGGAATAGCAATATTATCAATAATTATAGCAGTTATAATTGCATTTATACTAGGACTTATAGGAATAACGATAGTAAGTTTCCATGGTATAATACCATGAGGAAAGTTATTGACTCACTAACCTTTTACGGAATAAAACTCTATAGTTATGTAAAAGACTTAAAATTAGAATATGAAGATTTTATAATAGAGAAAATAATATTAAACCCACTTTATAAATACTCTTGCCAGTGTTGTGTTGATGGTTTTTATCAACAATATTTATGGAGTAAAGGGAGAGACTATGTAATAAGACTAGGAATATATAATCCCAAATGTAGAGTACCACCGCAAATAGAGCTAGAAAGACAATATGACCATGAAATACACGGAATAATGTTGCATCCTAAACACCATGGTTTTTCACTTTTAGATAAGAGATTAGAATTTGTATATATGTTCGCAGAAGATCATGAATTACCTCTCATCATTCATTCACCAGATGAATCGGAACTGAGAAAAATCCTAGAATTCGTAAGTACAAATATTATAATAGTTTCGAACACTGATATAAATATAAACTCTTCAAAGATATTTTACATTAGAGAAAAACCAACTAAAGAAAACGAAATTTATGGTAGTGGTAGTCCTTATACAAAAGATATAATAGAAAGCTTAAAAATAAATTCTAGTTTTTATAACCAAGAAACTTTTTACTTTTTAGCGAAAAAACTATTTAACAAGAATTAAAGGTAATTTATCAACTTTCACTCTACCTCTTACAGTCTCATCAGTAATTACATCAGTATATTCACCATCTATCTCGATATCATAATCTCTATTTAAAGTCTTAACAATAACCAGAACTTTATCTCCTCGCATGAAACCACATAATCCCTTTTGTAGCTTCAAAGGCTTATATTCGCTGTTGATAAAGAAATCTTTCATACTTTTCCTTAAATTTAGAAGAACCTTAGTGACATAGGCCTTTATCCTACCATTATTAAACAACCCCTCCTCATATCTCTTTGGAAGTTCAGAAAAAACTACTGGCCTTCTATTATCTGGGTCGGTTAGTAGGTATCTAAAATTCTCTAAACCCTGATAAAAATCAGCAACACCTGGAGATGTTATTTTTAAAGCAACTAAAGAAAGAGATTTAACTTTACCCATCTTATCAATTTTACTTTCGAATTCAAGAAAACTTTCCATGAATTTCTCATTGTTAAACATTTTATCAATTAGATAAGTCATCTTCTTTTCATATTCAGTATTTACATTCACCCAATCTGTATGAACTTTAGCCTCTCTTAAAGCCTTAATCATATGAGCCTTTAGCCTCTCCTTATATTCATTATTAAACCCATCAAAACTACCTACAATAGTCTGATAAAGTCTATATTCATCGTTTTTATCAATATTAGGGTTAAGAATATTATGCCATTCATTAACCTTCTTAGCCCATTCATCTGGTATCTCTGAGATAGCACTAATTCTCATCCTAACATCTTCGCTAAACTTCGTATCATGGGTCGAAGTAGCATTAAACGATAAAGTACCGACCCTTTTTAGATTAAACTCATGAAATTTATCACAAGAAATTGAGTAATAATGTAAATCGCTACCAACCTCATTTAAAGAAATTAGCCTATTATATATAAAAAGAACCGTATCTTCGTATGCTTTAGCGAAAACTGCAGGCATATATTGTTGTAATTTCATAAAAGCAGTAACATTCTTCTTCATACTTTCATAAACTTTTTGACTACAGTTCCTTATTATTTCTTCATCTCGAAAATCATTCTCAGTTATATAAGTCCTATATACTTTTAAACACGAGAGAAACTCTTTAATCTCTTCATAATTCACGCCTAACATCATAGAAATTCTTTCGATATCATGTTTGAATAATGTATCAATTATCTTCTTTTTAGTTTCTTTCACGAGTTCATCTAGATCTATATCTAATATGTTCTTATATATCTCTGTCATTTTATCTTCGTTATCAGTAAAAAGAAGATTAGAATAATTTAGAAAATCATAACCCGTAGTACCATCAATAAAATCCCATCTTAACTTCTCACCTATAGATAAAATTTTTTCCACAAAAATATGTTTATTTCCTATTTTATTCTTTAATCGCCTTAAATATTCCTCTGGTTTAAATAAACCATCTATATGATCAATCCTATATCCGTCTACTTCAAAAGAAAGAATTTTCGAATGAGAATCTTCAAAAACCCACTCAAGCTCTTGTCTAACAGCAATTAATTCATTTACAGCAAAAAATCTCCTATAACTAGGATAATCCCTCCAATCAACAAGTTCATAATATTGAACCTTTAATAACTTCTCGATATCATTAAGATAATTCCTTCCCTCATCATTTATAGGAAAAAGATTTCCATAGTAATCTAAGTAAGGCTCATCATTAACATAAGTTATCTTAAAATTCCTATCTCCAAGAATTGGAATCCTTATCTTTTCCTCTTCCTCATAGAAATCGAAATAATTATAATATCTACTATGCCTTCCCTTCTTTAATACATCCATTAATCTCCAATTAGTATGATGAACAGCCATATGATTTGGTACAATATCTTGTATAATTCCTAAACCTTTACTTTTAGCTTCATCAATTAATCTTATATACTCCTCTTCTCCACCGAGTTCATCGTTAATGGTATTATAATCTACAACGTCATATCCATGAGTACTCCCTGGCCTAGCCTTTAAGACTGGTGATAAATAAAGATGAGTAACTCCAAGTTCAACAAAATAATCCAGCCTATTTCTAATTTCGGAAAACTTCATTGGTTGAAGCCTATAGGTTGAAAGTAACTTCATCTAATATTCAATCCTCCTATATACCATTGCGGTCCTTCCCTCAATTTCCAGTTCCTTGCCACCATCAACAACTCTCTCGTCATCTCTAAGTTCTCTCAAATATGAAGAAACAACTAAACTCCATTTACCTTGCGGGAATTTGAACTTAATATTATTTGGTGAACCATTAAGGATGATTAAGAAAGAATCGTCAGCTATTCTCTCACCCCTATCATTTACTTCATCAATAACACTACCCTCTAAAATATATGCAATAAAATTAGTTGGTGACTTCCATGTTTGTTCGTCAGCTTCATTTCCATCTGGTTTTAGAAAAGTGACATCCTTTAATGGCATACCATGTAATTTCTTACCTTGAAAGTATCTTTCTCTTCTAAATATTGGATGAGCTCTATAGAAATAAATCATACTCCTAACAAAATCATGAAACCTCTGTTTCCTCTCATCAAGATTCCAATTAAACCAACTTATTTCGTTATCTTGGCAAAAAGCATTGTTATTTCCTCTTTGTGTTCTACTTAGCTCATCGCCACCTAAAATCATTGGAACCCCTTGACTTACAAAAAGTGTTATGATAAAATTCCTTTTTTGTTTCTCTCTACATTGAATAACATTAGCATCATTAGTCTCTCCCTCAACTCCACAATTCCAACTATAATTCTCGTTCATGCCATCTTGATTATTAAAACCGTTAGCTTCATTATGCTTTTGATTATAACTAACTAAATCCTCTAAAGTAAAACCATCATGAGAAGTTATATAATTTATACTAGCGAAAGGAGTCTTATTATTTCCAGCATATAAATCTGGAGAACCCATAAGCCTATTAGCCAACTCCTCATAGGGGATCGCCTCACCTCTCCAAAATCTCCTTATAGTATCTCTATACTTACCGTTCCATTCGGCCCACAAATATGGAAAATTACCAACCTGATATCCCCCTGGACCAACATCCCAAGGTTCCGCTATTAACTTAACTTGAGAAAGAACGGGATCTTGCTGAATTGCAACAAAGAAAGTTGAAAGCATATTTACACTGTATAATTGTCTAGCTAGGGCAGCAGCTAAATCAAACCTAAAACCGTCAACATGCATCTCTAAAACCCAATATCTAAGACTATCCAGAACCATTTGCAATACCCTCGGATGACTCAGATTTAAGGTGTTTCCAGTTCCAGTAAAGTCTAAATAATATCTCTTATTATCTGGAACTAACATGTAATAAGCCAAATTATCTATACCTCTGAATGAAAGAGTAGGACCTAAATGATTCCCTTCCGCAGTATGGTTATAAACAACATCAATAATTACCTCGAAGCCAGCGTTGTGCAGCTCATTAACCATCTCCTTAAACTCGTTAACTTGTTCACCCATACAGCCAGAAGAGGAATATCTACATTCAGGTGAAAAATAATTTATGGGATTATATCCCCAGTAATTCCTTAATCCCTTCTCTACTAGAAACCTATCATCAACAAACTGCTGTACTGGCATTATCTCGACTGTAGTTACCCCCAAATCTTTCAAATATTCGATCATCTGTCTAGAGGCAAATCCTTTATAAGTACCTCTAATATTTTCTGGTAAATCAGGTCTTAATTTAGTAAAACCTTTAACATGAACTTCATAAATAATAGTATCCTTTAATGGTATCTTCTTTCTCCTAAAAAAGTGATCATCATCCCACTCAAAATAAGGATTAATAACAACACCCTTAGGAATAAATTCATCATCTGGCCTATCATCAAAGGACAAATCCTGGTTAGAATCGCCTATCTTATAACCAAAAACAGCATCATTCCAGTTTAATGTCCCATTTATAGCCTTAGCATAAGGATCAATTAGAACCTTATTAGGATTAAATCTTAAACCTTGATCTGGCTTATAAGGACCATAAATTCTATATGCGTAAAGTGTACCCGGTCCCAAACCTGGGACAAAGACGTGCCAAATATCACCAGATCTCTGCTTAACCTCGATAACTTCTTTAGGATATTTCTGATTAGTAGGGGAGTAAATTAAAAGTTCAACCTTAGTCGCATTTTCCGAAAAGATAGAGAAGTTCACACCATCATCTTCTTCTTCCCAATTAGCTCCAAGAGGATATGGCTCTCCTGGTCTTAATGGTCTATCCTTGTGTGAAAAAACCATAGTTTATTTTTATAAGATTGTCATAAAAACTTTACTTACAATAGGTACTTATAAACACCAACACCTTTCTTTACCTTAATCTCCTTACTACTAACTATTCTTTTAGGAAAATCAGAAGTTGAAAATAATAATTCCCCATTATATCTTAAAATTAATCCAGTATCTGAAAAAGCAACTAGAAGGAAAATTTTTTCCAAACCTATTACTAACCAATTATCAGTCTTATCAACTTCAACCCTCCTAGAGCATTTATTTCCGAACTCCTTCCTTACCTTGATAAGAGTCCTGTAATATTCGAGCATTTCTTTATCAATATTCCAGCTTAACTTACTCTTCAGAAAGGCTTCATCAGATTGTGGATCAATTGATTGTCCATTGTCCCTTAACCTGCCCTCCCTAACACCCTTAATCAAATTAGGATCTGAAAAATCGGAGAAGAAAAGAAATGGGTTTTTCTCATAATATTCCTCACCCATAAAAATCATTGGTATGAAAGGAGAGAGAAGATATAATGCCGAAGCAATCATATAACTTTGCTTATCAACTAGAGTAGAAAGCCTATCGCCATTACCCCTATTACCTACTTGATCATGGTTTTGAATATAGACAACAAACTTACAAGCATTTAAATTACCGACTGGAGCACCATGAGTTTTCTTCCTGAAGTTAGAATACTTACCATCATATACGAACACATCTTTAAAAGCCTTGACTATATCATCTAAAGTCCCGAAATCAGAATAATAACTGTTTCTCTCCCCAGTTAAATATGCGTGAACCGAATGATGGAAATCATCAACCCATTGAGCGTCTATCTTATAACCACATTTATCATCAATGATTTTAGGATCATTCAAATCACTTTCGGCAATAACAAACTTACCTAAAGAGTGAGAAAGCTCAGCAATATCTTGAAGAATATGTTTTGGAGAAGAATCATAAATAGCATGGACAGCATCTAAACGCAAACCATCAACATGAAAAACATTGAACCAATATCTAACATTATCTAAAATAAACTTTCTTACCTCGTCACTATATGCATCGTCAAAGTTAAAAGTTAAACCCCAC